>NZ_JBEZWL010000020.1:0-83506 GCF_040648015.1 Streptomyces sp. NPDC029216
GTGAGCTCGGCATGGGCGGCGTCGAGGCGGATCAGGGCCCGGCCATGATCCGCCGGACACCCCCTAGGTCAGGGCGCGCCCTGGCGGTAGGTTGGGGCGGTTGAGGTGGGGTGTCAGGGGAGCGGCGGGCATGACGGAGAACGCGCGGGTCAAGGCGCTGGAGCAGATCATGCCGGCGACGCACGGCGCCGACGAGGACGTCGACTGGCAGGCGGCCGAGGCCGTCTGGGGCACCCGTTTCCCCTCCGACTACGTCGCGTTCATGGGCCGTTTCGGCGCCGGGTCCATCAACGGCGAGGCCGGGATCCTGCTGCCCCTCCCGAAGCCAGGGCTCCAGTGGGAGCCCGCCGAGATGGCCGAGGAGACCGCCAACGCCCGGCAGGTCTGGGAGGCCGGCGGCGGCCGGGCCGCGTTCGACGTGGATCCGGAGTCGATCCTCGCCTGGGGCGTCACCGCCGGCGCCGACATCCTGTGCTGGCTCACCACCGACCCCGACCCGGACCGCTGGCCGGTCCTCGTCGCCGGGCGGCACACCGCCGACACCTTCGCGGTGTACCCGTACGGCATGGCCGAGTTCCTGCTGCGGATGTGCTCCGACGAGTTCGACGTGAGCCCCGTGAGCATCACCTTCTGGGACGGCGGCCACCTCAGCTTCGTGCACTGGCGCAAGGCCCAGCGCCGCTGGCAGGAGGGCCGCAACCCGGAGACGGGCGAGCCCGACCCGTACGCCGGCGAGTTCGCGGACTAGCAGGAGAGACCCGAGCGGCACCCCCACAGCCCGTTTCCGGAAGGAAACGGGCTTTTTTGGTGTGTCTACGCGCGTCCCATTCTCCCGGCCCATATTCGAAAACACAAACAGGAAAAAGCCTTTTTGGAGCATTGGACACAACTGCCCACCCGAGGGAAACAACTCCGCCGCCATCAGGAGAGAATTCCGGCCAGGACGGGCCACGGCGGGACACCCCAGCCCGGAGTAACTGATAAGTAATAACGGGACTCAAAAGAAAATCAGGGGTATCCACCCGTGCGACGAAGAATGTTCGGCGCGAGCGCCGCGGCCACCGTGTTCGGCCTGCTCATACCGCTGTCCGGCTGCGGATCTTCCGGCAGCGACGCAGGTGACAGCGGCACGCTGCGCCTGGTGGCCGCGGAATACGGCGACACCTCGGCCACCAGCTCCAAGGCTTTCTGGGACAAGGTGACGAAGGATTTCACCGCCGCCAACCCGGGCATCAAGGTCCAGGTGCAGCTCCTGCCCTGGGCCGACATCGACCGCGAGGTCTCCCGTATGGTCAAGGCCGGCAATGCGCCGGACATGGCCCTCATGGGTTCCTACTCGGACTTCGCGGCCGAAGGAAAGCTGTATTCCGCGGAAGAACTGCTCTCGATCACCGCCGAGGCGAACTTCCTCCAGCCGCTCGCCGAGGCCGGCTCCGTCGGCAACACCCTCTACGGCCTGCCGTTCGTGGCCTCCAGCCGTCTGCTGTTCTACAACGACACCCTGTTCCGGCAGGCCGGCGTCGCCACCGCCCCGAAGACCTGGTCGGACCTCACGGCCGCCGCCAAGGCGCTCAAGGAGAAGGGCGTGAAGTACCCGCTCGCCCTGCCGCTGGGTCCCGAGGAGGCGCACGCCGAGGCGATGATCTGGGAGCTCAGCAACGGCGGCGGGTACGCCGACAGCAGCGGCAACTACAGCCTGGCCTCCGACCAGAACATCGCGACCTTCCGCTGGATCAAGGACAAGCTGGTCACCCCGGGCCTCACGGGGCCGACCCCGCCGTCGCAGCTCAACCGCGCCGACGCCTTCGCCGCGTTCCTGCGGGGCGAGGTCGGCATGGTCAACGGTTACCCCTCGCTGCTGCACGAGGCCCGCGCCAAGGGCATCACCGTCAACGCCGTCCCCATGCCCGTCTCGGACAACCTGGGCTCGGGCGAGGTCCCGCCCACCGTGGGCGTGGCCGACTGGATGATGGCGTTCAAGCAGAACGGGAAGCGCGAGGAGATCGGCAAGTTCCTGGACTTCGTCTACCAGGACAAGAACCTGTCGGACTTCGCGGGCCGCTACCACCTGCTGCCCTCGACCGTCACGGCCTCCCGCACCCCCTCGGGCGGCGGTCTCGACCGCAACGACGAGCAGTTCCTGACCGCTCTGCGCGGTGCGCAGCTCTACCCGGTCAACGACCCGTCCTGGGTGACGGTCAGCGACACCATCAAGCGCAGCATCGGCCACGCCGTCGACCCGAACGGCGATGCCAAGGCCGTGCTGGAGGGCATCGCCGCGAAGGCGGGCGAGGCGGGCAGGAAGAAGAGCTGAGGAATGGCCGAGACGGGACCTCCGCCTCCCGTCGCACCCCGTTCCATACGGCAGAATGGCTTGCGGCACTTGATCCAAGAGCCGTGGCCCCGTCGCCCGACGAGCGCCCACAAGGTGCGCAGGGCGGCAGGCCTTCCCCCTCCCCGTGCGGCTACTTCCCGGCGCGCTCCGCCGCGAACGCCGTCCGGTACTGCTCGCAGCTCGAATCCCAGCGCAGCGTGCCGCCGACCTTCGCGTAGCCCGGGCGCTCCAGCGTCCACTCCACCGTGTACTCGCCGGTGTCACACGCGATCCGCTTGTTCCCCGCGACCTTCTGACGTCCCGTCGCGCCCTGCCCGGACAGCCTCTTGTCCACCTCCCCCACCACCGTGTGCCGCGCGTCGCGCAGCACGGCGTGCACCGTGATGGCGTGCTTGCCGTTCTTCGTGGTCAGGCCCTTGTTCACCAGCACGTCGGAGACCGTCCAGGCGAACTCGTACGAGGGTGACCAGGCCAGCGTGTTCGGGTCGCCGACCTTCCGTTCCCACTCCGGGGCGCCCTCGGGTCCGGGCCGGGTGACGGTCTTGTACTGCACGCCCGGGTGGAAGCGGACCTCTCCCTCCACCTTGTGCTTCTGGTCCTCGCTCCACGCCTTCCCGCTCCCGACCGGGTCCTGGGGGAGGTTCCCCTTGCCGTCGGCGGCGGTGGCGGCGGTCTGGCCGAGGGCGGGGGTGAGGGCCGCGACGGCGGCTGCGGCGGCGAGAACGGCGGTGCGGGTGCGCTTCATGCCGGGTCCAACGGGTCCCCGCGGCGGGCCGGAACGTCGTCGCGCGCGCGTTCACCCGTACGTGAGCGGGGCGCGCGGGCACAGGTGACAGATTCCGACCACGGCAGGCATATCAGCCGACCGGCTCTGGTTGTGTGGGCTACGAACGACCGAATGATCTACAGATGGTTACGGGGGATGTCATGAACGTGACGGTGAACGGCACGGTGGAGGCGGGCTGGGAGCCGGTCCGGCAGGCGTTCGAGGATTTCGTGGCCGCGGAACCCCACGCGCCGGAGGCCCAGCTGGCGGTGCGTCACCACGGCCGGACCGTGGTGGACCTGTGGGGCGGCGAGGAGACCGACGGGGACACCCTGAGCGGGGTCTTCTCCATCACCAAGGGCGCCGCGCACCTGGTGGTGGCGCTGCTGGTGCAGGAGGGCGTACTCGACCTGGACCGGCCGGTGGCGGCGTACTGGCCGGAGTTCACGGGGCACGGCAAGGAGCGGCTGACGGTGCGGCAACTGGTCGCGCACGGCTCCGGGCTGATCGCCGTGGACGAGTTCTCCTACGAGCTGATCGCGGACGACGCCCTGGTGGCGGCCGCGCTGGCCGGGCAGAAGCCGCACTGGGAGCCGGGGACGGCGTACGGCTATCACGCCTTCGTGATCGGCGCGCTGACCGGTGAGGTCGTGCGCCGGGTGACGGGCCGTTCGATCCAGGAGGTCTACGAGGAGCGGGTGCGGGCGCCGTACGGGCTGGACCTGTACATGGGGCTGCCGCAGGAGCTGGAGCCCCGCTGGAAGCCGGTGCTGGAGATGCTGCCGACGCCGGCGCAGCTGGAGGCGCTGGCGGCGGCCGGGCCGATGCCGGAGCTGATGCGCATCGCCTTCAACATGCACTGCGAGCCGCCGATGGACATGGTCGCGTACGCCAACCACCCGAAGGTGAAGGCCCTCGGCCCGGCCTCGGCGGGCGGCGTCGGCACGGCGCGCGGTGTGGCGGCGCTGTACGCGGCGGCGATCAGCGGGCTGGAGGACCGGCCCGCGCTGCTGAAGCCGGAGACGGTGGCGGAGGTCGCGCGGCTGCACACGCCGGGCCAGGACCAGGTGACCGTGGAGGCGGACCACTTCGGGCTGGGCTTCGAGACCCAGCCGCTGGTCGGGCCGGAGGCCTTCGGGCACTGCGGCGCGGCGGGCGCCAACGGGTTCGCGGACCCGGTGACGGGCATCGCGTACGGGTACACGCGCCGCCGCTTCGGCTTCCCGGGCGGGCTGGCCCCGGAGAACGGGCCTCTGACGGCGGCGGTGCTCAAGGTGGCGCGGGGGCTGTAGTCCCCCGGGCGCCCCGGGGTCAGGCCTGGCCGGTCTCGAAGCGGCTGATGCGGCCGTCGGAGACGGTGAACCGCCAGGCGGTGCGCATCTCGCCCCAGGTGTCGTTGCGGTAGTCGACGACGAGGTCCCGGCCGCCGTCGGCCTCCTTGGTGACGGACATGTGCCCCCGGGAGGCGAAGATCTCCCGGTCGGCCCAGTCGGCGAGGTCGCGGTCGGAGCCGTCGTCGGACATGGTCGCGCCGGGGGCCAGGACCGCTTCGAAGGCAGTGCGGTCCCCCGCGTTGACGGCGGTGACGAAGGCGCGGACGGTGGGGTCGCTCAGCTGGCTGACGGGGATCACGGGGGCCTCCTGGCCGGGTGCGTGCGTACGGGGCTGCGTGCGCGACCAGGGAACACCCCGGGCGGGGCCGGTGCGGCGACCCTCACCCTTTTGCCGCCGCGACGGCGTGTCAGGGTGCGGTGCGGACGGGGAAGCCGGTCGGCCGGCCCTGGTCCTTCAGCCAGGCCAGTACCTGGTCGAGGGCGGCGACGGTCTGGCTGCGGTCGCCGCCCCCGTCGTGGAAGAGGACGGTGGGGCCGTTGCCGATCTCGCGCTTGACGTTGGCGACGATGGCGGCGGTGCCGGGCTTGCCGAAGTCCTTGGTGTCGACGTTCCAGCCGAGCGGGCGCATCCCGGCGGCCGCGGCGATGCGCCGGCTGTCGGGGGTGAAGGCCCCGCCCGGGGCGCGGTAGTACTCCACCTTGACGCCGCCGCCCGCCGCCTCCTCGATCATCTTCTTCGCGTCGAGGATCTGGGACTCCTGGTAGGCGACGGGCTTCTTGGCCATGGTGGTGTCGTGGTCCATGGTGTGGTCGCAGAGCCGGTGGCCGGCCGCGACGACCTTCTTGACCAGGTCGGGGTGGGCCTTGGCCTGCGCGCCGATCATGCAGAAGACGGCCTTCGCGTCGTACGCGGCCAGGACGTCGAGGACCTGCGGGGTCCAGCGGGGGTCGGGGCCGTCGTCGATGGTGATGTTGACGGCGTTCCCGCCGGCTTCCGAGGCGTGGGCGATGCCCTCGGGCACGGCGGAGGAGGGCGAGGGGCTCGCGCTCGCGCCGCCCTGCTTCCCGTCGCCCTTCCCGTCGTTCGGGGTGGCGCTCTGACGTGACGCGTTCTCATGGCGGGGGTCGTGATGGTCCTCGCCCGTGGGGACCAGGACGGTGACCCCCCACACGGTGGCGGCGACGGCGGCGGCCGAGGCCGCGACGGCTATCCGGGCCCGGAGGCTGTGCTTCTGCGTGCGCGTCATGTGGATCAGGACGCCTTCGAACCTGAGAAGGTTCCTCTTAATTGCCCTATAAATTCCAGGTAATGAGGACTTTGGTCCTTTATGGCCACTGAGGGCACGGGCGTCCCTCAGGCCCCGGGAGACACAGGAAAGGCGGGTGGGGCCCGGGAAGTCCCGGGCCCCACCCGCCTCTTGGGCTACGACCGGATCAGTGCGCCAGCGAGTCCGCCGGGGAGGCCGCGGCCTTGGCGCCGGCGCCGCCGGCCGGGGCCGGGCCCGCGCCCCGCAGCGGGACCTCCTTGACGAACCAGGCGAGCGCGAAGCCCAGTACGGCGATCGCCGCGCCGAGCAGGAACGCCGAGTGCGTACCGGCGGCCACCGCGTGCTGGTAGGCGTCGCGGACGGCCTCGGGCAGCTTGGCCAGGCTGGCCGCGTCGAGCTGGGCCGAGCCGGCGGCCTGGGCGGCCTGCGGGCCCAGGCGCTCCGCCATGGTGTCGGTGACCCGGGAGGTGAACAGGGAGCCCATCAGGGCCACGCCGAAGGAGCCGCCGAGCGTGCGGAAGAGGGTGGCCGAGGAGGAGGCGACGCCCATGTCCTTCATGTCCACGCTGTTCTGCGCGACCAGCATCGTGATCTGCATCAGGAAGCCGAGGCCGGCGCCGAGGACGGCCATGTACAGGCCGGAGACCAGGCGGGTGGTGCCGGTGTCCATGGTGGCGAGCAGGAAGAGTCCGGCGACCATGAGGGCGCCGCCGACGATCGGGAAGACCTTGTACTTGCCGGTGCTGGTGGTGATGCGGCCCGCGATGAGCGAGACGACCATCATCGAGAGCAGCATCGGCAGGAGCAGCAGGCCCGAGTTGGTGGCGGAGGCGCCCTGCACCGCCTGCTGGAAGAGCGGGAGGTAGAGCACGCCGCCGAACATCGCGAAGCCGACGAGGAAGCCGATGACGGACATCAGGGTGAAGTTGCGGCTGCGGAAGATGTGCAGCGGCATGACCGGCTCGGCGGCCTTGGTCTCGGCGTAGAGGAAGGCGGCGATGGCGAGGACGCCGGCCACGATCAGGCCGATGATCTCCCCGGAGCCCCAGGCGTACTCGGTGCCGCCCCAGGTGGTCACGAGGACGGTCGAGGTGATGGCGACGGTCAGCAGGGCGGCGCCCAGGTAGTCGATCTTGCCCTTGGCCTTCTTCTTGGGCAGGTGCAGCACCGCGCTCACCATCGCGAGGGCGACGGCGCCGAGCGGGAGGTTGATGTAGAAGGACCAGCGCCAGCCCATGTGGTCGGTGATGGTGCCGCCGACCAGCGGGCCGCCGATCATGGCGAGGGCCATCACGCCGGCCATCATGCCCTGGTACTTGCCGCGCTCGCGGGGCGGGATCAGGTCGCCGATGATCGCCATGACGCCGACCATCAGACCGCCGGCGCCGAGGCCCTGGATGGCGCGGAAGCCGATCAGCTGGCCCATGTCCTGGGCCATGCCGCTGAGGGCGGAGCCGATGAGGAAGATGACGATCGAGGTGAGGAAGGAGCCCTTCCGCCCGTACATGTCGCCGACCTTGCCCCAGATGGGCGTGGACGCGGCGGTGGCCAGGGTGTAGGCGGTGACCACCCAGGAGAGGTGTTCGAGGCCGCCGAGCTCGCCGACGATGGTCGGCATCGCGGTGCCGATGATCATGTTGTCGAGCATGGCGAGCAGCATGGCGATCATGAGCGCCATGAGGACGACACGAACGCTGCGCGGCTTCACCCCCTCCGGACTCCCGGCCTGCTTCACTGCGTCGCTCATGTCCACTCCCCGTGACACCGATCTGTTCATTCCCCTGCGCGGACACTTACTTGCCGCCCGGCTAGTTCACTACACTGGGGAAGGTAGACCCGTCACTAGCCGGGCGTCAAGTAAGTTCGTGGGGAGACACATGTCCAGCAGCTCCAGCGGCACAGGACCGCAGGCCAAGCGCGGGAACACCCGCCAGCGCATCCAGGACGTCGCGCTGGAGCTGTTCGCCGAGCAGGGGTACGAGAAGACCTCGCTGCGCGAGATCGCGGAGCGGCTGGAGGTCACGAAGGCCGCCCTCTACTACCACTTCAAGACCAAGGAAGACATCATCATCAGCGTCTTCGAGGACCGGACGCGGTCCATCGACGAGCTGATCGTCTGGGCCCAGGAGCAGCCGAGGACGCTGGAGACCAAGCGCGAGGTGCTGCGCCGCTACAGCGAGGCGATGGTCGCGGGCACGCAGCTGTACCGCTTCATGCACGAGAACCAGGCGACGATGCGGGACCTGAGCATCGGGGAGATCGTCAAGCAGCGGATCTTCGCCCTGGTGGAGCTGCTGCGCACGGAGGACGGGCCGCTGGCCGACCAGGTGCGCTGTGTGAGCGCCCTGTTCACCCTGCACGCGGGGATGATGTTCCTCCAGCACGTGGAGGGCGGCGACCCGGAGGCGACCCGGCTGGCGGCCCTGGAGGTCGCCACGGACCTGATCACCCGCGCCCACGGCGGGGAGTAGCCCCGCCCGGGCCCCCCGCTACCGGCCGGCGCTCGCGAGGAACTCGGTGAGGACGGCGGCGTAGAGCTCGGGGTGGGTGGCCTGGGGGACGTGTCCGGCGCCCTCCAGGGTCCGCACCCGGGCCTGCGCCAGGGCGGCGGCGAGCCGGTCGGTGATCACCGGGAACCAGGGCGGGCTCTCGGTGCCCCGGGTCAGCAGCACCGGGCCGGTGTAGCCGGCCAGGCGGGTGAGGTCCAGGTGGGACCAGCCGGGGTCGGCCTGCTCGTCGGCGAAGGTGGGGGCGTTGACCAGGAAGGTCTCCCGGACGGGCCCGGGGAGCCGCTCCCAGCTGCCGGGGCCGAAGGCCACCTCGTCCACGAAGCGCCGGGCGGCCGCCTCGGCGTCGACGGCGCGCAGGTCCGCGAGGACCCGTTCGATGGCGTCCTGGGTGCCGCGCATCAGCGGTCCGAGCTCCGGGTCCCCGGCCACGACGCCCAGCAGCGGGGGCTCGTGGGCGGCGACGCTGCGGAAGAGCTCGGGGCGGCGGGCGGCCAGGCCGAGCGCGGTGGCCCCGCCGAAGGAGTTCCCGGCGACGTGGGCCGGGGCGAGGCCGAGGTGCTCGATGAGCGCCGCGAGGTCGTCCTCGTCCTGCGTCCGGCTGCCCGGGCCGGGCGGGCTCTCGCTGGCGCTGTGGCCTCGGCGGTCGTAGACCACGACGCGGTGCCCGCTGGCGGCGAGGAGGGGGACGGCGGCGTCCCAGCTGTGGTGGTCCACCCACGACCCGTGCACCAGGACCAGCGGCTCGCCGGTCTCCTCGCCCGTGACCTCGTAGAAGAGACCGACGCCGCCCACCCGAGCCCGTGCCATGCCCTGTCTCCTCCGCGTCCGTCCCGCCGGGCGGTGTCCGGCGGCCCACGCAGACACATACCGCGGCCCCGGACGGACAACCGCGCGGCCCGCGGGCTCACACGTCCGGACGGCCCACGACTCCCCCGGGCGGGGGATACGCGGGCCGGGGCCGGGCGGGTACCGGCGCGTCGGGCGGGCGGCGGATCGGGGGGCCGGTAGTCGAAGGGGGTGCACGCTCGACGGCGAGGCTCCGGGGCCGCGAGGCCGCGAGGCCGCGAGGCTCCCTGGAGGACCCGATGACGGCGTTGGACCCCGCACCCCCGCCGGAGGTGGCGGCACGGACCGGGCGGCGGGTCCGGCAGGGCTCGGCGGTCCTGCGCTGGCTGTCGACCACCGACCACAAGGTGATCGGCAACCTCTACCTGGTGACGGCCTTCGGCTTCTTCCTCTTCGCCGGCGTGCTCGCCCTCGCGATGCGGGCCGAACTGGCCCGGCCGGGGCTCCAGATCGTCTCGAACCAGCAGTACAACGAGCTGTTCACGGTCCACGCCACGATCATGATGCTGCTGTTCGCGACGCCGACCTTCACCGGTTTCGCCAACGCGGTCATGCCGCTGCAGATCGGGGCGCCCGACGTCGCCTTCCCCCGGATGAACGCCTTCACCTACTGGGTCTACCTGTTCGGCGGCCTGATGGTGGTCTCGGGGTTCCTGACCTCCGACGGCGCGGCGGCCTTCGGCTGGTTCGCGTACGCGCCGCTCAACGGCGCCGTGTACTCCCCCGGGACGGGCCCCGACCTGTGGGCGATGGGGCTGGCCGTGGCGGGTCTGAGCACCATCCTCGGCGCGGTCAACTTCATCACCACCATCGTCTGCCTGCGCGCGCCCGGCATGACCCTGTTCCGGATGCCGATCTTCACGTGGAACGTGCTCTTCACGTCCATCCTGGCGCTGCTCGCGTTCCCCGTGTTCACCGCCGCCCTGCTGGCGCTGGAGGCCGACCGCAAGTTCGGCGCGCACGTCTTCGACGCGGCGAACGGCGGCGCGCTGCTGTGGCAGCACCTGTTCTGGTTCTTCGGGCATCCCGAGGTCTACATCGTGGCCCTGCCGTTCTTCGGCGTGGTCAGCGAGATCCTGCCCGTCTTCAGCCGCAAGCCCATGTTCGGCTACGTATCCCTGATCGGGGCGACCATCGCCATCACCGGCCTGTCCGCGACGGTGTGGGCGCACCACATGTTCGCGACGGGCGCCGTCCTGCTGCCGTTCTTCTCCCTGCTGTCCTTCCTGATCGCCGTGCCGACGGGGGTGAAGTTCTTCAACTGGATCGGCACGATGTGGAACGGCTCGCTCTCCTTCGAGACGCCGATGCTGTGGTCCGTCGGCTTCCTCGTCACGTTCCTGCTGGGCGGCCTCACCGGGGTGCTGATCGCCTCGCCGCCACTGGACTTCCACCTGACCGACAGCTACTTCGTCGTCGCCCACCTGCACTACGTCCTCTTCGGCACGATCGTGTTCGCCACCTTCGGCGGGCTCTACTTCTGGTGGCCCAAGCTGACCGGCCGGATGCTGGACGAGCGGCTGGGCCGGCTGCACTTCTGGACCCTGTTCCCCGGCTTCCAGCTGACCTTCCTGGTCCAGCACTGGCTGGGCGAGCAGGGCATGCCGCGCCGGTACGCCGACTACCTGGCGACCGACGGGTTCACCCTCCTCAACCTGCTCTCCTCGATCGGCGCCTTCCTGCTGGGGGTGTCCACGCTGCCGTTCCTCTACAACGTCTGGAAGACGCAGCGCGGGGGCGCGCGGGTGACGGTCGACGACCCCTGGGGCTGGGGCCGTTCCCTGGAATGGGCGACCAGCTGCCCGCCGCCCCGCCACAACTTCCACGCCCTGCCGCGGATCCGCTCGGAGTCCCCGGCCTTCGACCTGCACCACCCGGAGGTGCCCCGTGAAGGGTGAGGCCTGGCTGTTCACCGGAACGGCCCTGTTCTTCGGGGCCACCACCGTCGTCTACCGCTGGTTCTCCACCGACCCGGCGGGCAGCTCCGCGCTGTGCGTGTCCTTCATCATGTCGAGCCTGGTCTCCGCCTTCCTGTGGCGCCAGCACCGGCGGGGCGGGGAGCGGCCCGAGGACCGCGGGACCGCCGAGGTGCGGGAGGCCTCCGGCCGGCGGGTCTTCTTCCCCGACCGCAGCTACTTCCCCGTCCTGACGGCCGCCGGCGCGGCGCTGATCGGGCTGGGGGTGGTGCAGGGGCTGTGGCTGCTGCTGATCGGCTTCGGGGTGCTGGCGCCGGGGGTGCTCGGCTTCGCCTTCCAGAACCTCGACCACCCGGAGTAGGGCTACGGGGTGTCCGGCGGCCGGCGGTCGGGGCCGGCCGTCACCGCCGCGATCTCCTCGCGCTGCTCGGGGGTCACCGGGTACGGGACGCCGTCGCGGTAGTACCAGGAGCTGACGGCCGCCCGGATCCGCTTGAGCAGCCGGCGCGGCAGGGAGCGGGTCGGGTCGCGGTCGTCCTCCAGCGGCCGCGGTTGCAGCCCCACGAGCATCACGTACCGCTCGGCGGCCGGCAGGGCCCGGTGCTCGGGGTGGAAGCCGCCCTCGACGCCCTGCTGCACCAGGCCCGTCTCCTCGCCCTCGGTCAGCAGCTGCCGCTCCCGGTCCTGCAGGGCCAGGCACAGCCGCCTGGTCAGCCAGAAGACCGCCGCCGGCACCGCGAAGAACGCGGCCCGCAGGGTCCAGGTCAGCTCCGGCAGGGGCACGGCGAAGACGAACGCGAGGATGTCCTGGGCCCCGGCCAGCAGCAGGACGGCGTACCAGGAGAGGGCCGCCGCGCCCAGCCCCGTACGGACGGGCCGGTCGCGGGGGCGGTCGCACAGGTGCCGCTCGCCGCGGTCGCCGGTGATCCAGCGTTCGAAGAAGGGGTAGGCGTACAGCGCGGTGAAGAGCGCGCCGGGCAGCAGGACGGCCGCCACGAAGGGGTTCCACATCACCGTGTGCCCCCACAGCCGGGTCTCGGTCCCGGGCATCAGCCGCAGGGAGCCCTCCAGGAAGCCGATGTACCAGTCGGGCTGGGAGCCGGTGGAGACCAGGTCGGGGCGGTAGGGGCCGTACACCCAGACGGGGTTGATCTGCGCGACGGCGGCGAGGGCGGCGAGCACGCCGAAGACGGTGAGGAACAGCCCGCCCGACTTGGCCAGGTACTGCGGGAAGAAGGGCAGGCCGACGGCGTTGCGGCCGGTGCGGCCGGGCCCGGGCCAGTGGGTGTGCTTGAGGTGGAAGACCAGCAGCAGGTGCACGGTGATCAGGCCGAGCAGCAGGCCCGGGACCAGCAGGATGTGCACGGGGTACAGGCGGGGGACGATGTCGCTGCCGGGGAACTCCCCGCCGAAGGCGAAGAACGCGAGGTAGGTGCCGACGACCGGGACCGACGCCATCACGCCCTGGGCGATGCGCAGCCCGGTGCCGGACAGCAGGTCGTCGGGGAGGGAGTAGCCGGCGAAGCCCTCCAGGGTCGCCAGCATGAACAGGGTGACCCCGATGGTCCAGTTGAGCTCGCGGGGGCGGCGGAAGGCCCCGGTGAGGAAGATGCGCATCAGGTGCGCGCCGATGGCGGCGAGGAAGACGATCGCCGCCCAGTGGTGGATCTGCCGGATGAGCAGCCCGCCGCGGACGTCGAAGCTGATGCGGAGGGTGGAGAGGTAGGCCTGCGACATGCGCACGCCGCGCAGCGGCTCGTACGAGCCGGCGTACGCGCTCTCGCGCATCGAGGGGTCGAAGAAGAAGGACAGGTAGACCCCGGTCAGGAGCAGCACGACGAAGCTGTAGAGGGCGAGCTCGCCGAGCAGGAACGACCAGTGGTCGGGGAACACCTTGCGCAGCGTGCCCCGGGCGAGCTCGGCCAGCGGCAGCCGCGCGTCCAGGGCCTCGGCACCGCGCACCACCGCCCGTGTCTTCCGCTTGGAACCCGGCACCGGCGTGCCCTTCCTGTCGTCGGGCGCGTACGCCGGACCACGCTACCGAACCAGGTCAGGGTGGGGCAGAACAGACACGATGGCCATCGGGGTGCGGGAACCTCCGGCCCCCGCCCCTCAAGCGGAGTGCAGCGCGGTGTGGGCGACGATGGCCAGCTGGATGCGGTTGCGGGTGCCGGTCTTGTGGCGCAGGCGGCGCAGGTAGGTGTCGACGGTGTGCGGGCTGAGCGCCATGTGGCGGGCGATGGCCCGGTCGGTGGCCCCCTGTGCGAGATGGCCCAGGAGTTCCTGTTCGCGGGCCGTGAAGACGGGCGGGGGTCCGGGGTCGGGTGCGGGGTGGGCGGTCACGGCCGGCCTCCGGGTGCTGGACGGGTGGCTCATCAGACGGTCCGGCCGTCGCTCGGGGGCAGCGGACCCCAGCCGTTGCCGGTTCCGCCGCCGGAGCAGCTCCAGAGCTGACCGTCCCTCAGACTGCCGGCCGCCTGAAGGAGGGCGATCGCCTCGGGGGTGTACCGCTGCCGCAGCTCCTCGGGCGAGATCCAGCGGCAGCTCGTCGTACCGCCGCTCGGGTCGGCGGGCGGGGTGGTGCCGGCGTGGGCCGTGGCCGGGACGGCCGCGGCGAGCAGGGCCGCGGTCAGGGCGGTGAGGGCGAGGCGCTTCAGCTTCACAAGGGACTCCGTTGGTCAGTCGGGTCGGTCGTCGGCCGGCCGTCGGGTCGGCCGTCGGGCCGACAGGAGTCCCCGGGAGCCGGGGGAACGGCCGGCGCCCGGGGACACGCCCAGCATCACCGGCGCCGAACCCCGGGACCACGCGTTCCGCCCCTCACTAAAGTTACGTGGCAGTAAGAGGAGCGGGGGACGAAGTGGACGAAGGACGCATTCCTGGGCGGATACCCGGCTTGACGGTCTTCGAGGAGACGGATCGGGCGGTCTACCAGTGGCTGGCCGAGCACCGCCGCGTCGATGCCGTGGCCGTGGCCGTGGCCGAGGACCTCGGGCTGGACCCGGCGGACACGGTGGCCTCGCTGGAGCGCCTGGTCGCGGCCCGGCTCGTCCACACCGACCCGGAGGAGCCCGGCACCGGTTACGCCGTGGCCCCCGAGGTCGCGGCCGCCCAACTGGCGGCCCCGGTCGAGGAGGAGATCCGCTCCCGCCAGTACGAGCTCTTCCGGATGCGCCGGCAGCTCCAGCAGTTCACCTCCGCCTACCGGCACGGGGTGCAGGCGGCGGGCGGCGCGCTGGAGGTCGTCTCCGGGATGCAGACGGTGCGCACCCTCATGACGCGGGCCGCCGCGGCCTGCCGGAGCGAGGTCTTCACCTGCCAGCCCGCCGGCGGCTTCCGCACCCCCGACACCCTGCTCGACACGCTGGAGCGCGACCGGCCCCTGCTGGAGCGGGGCATCCGGCTGCGGGTCCTGCACCCGCACACCTCCCGCTTCCACGCCCCCACCCAGGCCTACGTCGCCGCCGCCTCGGCCCTGGGGGCCGAGCACCGTACGGCGCACGAGCTGTTCGGCCGGCTCGTCGTGTACGACCGGGAGACGGCCTTCCTTCCGCTGAGCGACGGCAGTTGGGGTGCGGTGGTGATCCGCGAGCCGCACACCGTCGCCTACCTGTGCGAGCTGTTCGAGCACTCCTGGGAGCAGGCCACGGTGTTCGCGGACGCCGCCAGCCAGGGCCTGGAGCAGGTCGCCCGCGAGATCGACCAGACCATCCTGCGGCTGCTCGGCGCGGGCCTGAAGGACGAGGCCATCGCCCGCCGCCTGGGCATGTCCCTGCGCACGGCCCGGCGCCACATCGCCGACATCATGGACGGCCTCGGCGCCGAAAGCCGCTTCCAGGCGGGCGCGGCCGCCGCACGGGCGGGACTCCTCACCGGCGACTGCTGATCGCCGATCCGCCGCCCGGCGCGGCGGAGCCCCGGGAGGCGTGAATCCGGGACCGGGGGTCCGGGGCCGCGGGTACGGGGCCGGTTTGTCGCGGATTTCCCCGCGGCCGCGCGCGGCGCAGGATTCTGTCCGTCACCCCGAGCCGGCCGCACTGGAGGCCCTCCTCCCGCCGGCCCTGGCCCGCCGGCTCGGCCGCCCCGTCACCGTCCATCCCATGGAGGACGGCGGCGCCGCCCGTACCGCACACGACCTGCTGGTCTGCCAGCTCGGCGGATCCAGCACCTGGCACATCGCCCCGCCGGCCGGGGCGGCACTGACCCTGCGCCTCCAGGCAGGGTCGGTCCTGCACGCCCCGGCCGGCTCCGTCTGCACGCCCCGCCACGGCTCCCGGTCCCGGGTCCTGCCGCTGGCCCTCGGGGACCGAAGAAACGAACGAGAAGAGGAAGACCCATGAGCAGGACGAGGACCGGATTCAGGACCGCCGTCATCGCGACGGCCCTCGCGGGCGCGGTGATGGCGTCCGCCCCCTACGCCCTGGCGGCGGACCCTGCTCCGGGGACGCCGGGAGCCGCGGCCGGCGTGACCGGGAAACTGCGGACCGGCCCGACGAGCACCCAGCGCGCCGCGGGCGCCGGGGATGTCCTCGGTACGGTCATCTCGGGCATCGACCGGATCTTCGCGTCGTTCCAGCAGTCCAACCAGTACAAGTCGTTCGTCAACGCGATGCTGGACGAGGTCGACCAGGACACCAACTACAAGTACAACATCGTCGTCGTCTACATGAAGCACGACTTCGGCGCGGAGAACATCAATACCGGCCGGCTGCGGGGCGGTCCGGGTGTGAACAACACCCCCTTCTTCCGCACGGGTTCCATCAACCAGTACTCCTACGGCGTCTTCATCTTCGACCAGGGCGACGCGAACTTCCAGGACACCATGTCCTGGTACGGGGGAGAGAAGATCACGTCCTACACCTCGTCGAACGGTGGTATCCACGGCAACGCGACGGGCGTCGGATCCGGCTCCACGACCCGGCTCAGGTTCGACAGGCGGAACTCCGCCCCCACGGGCGGTGACTCCATGCTCTCCGCCGGCCAGACCCTGTCGAAGGGCCAGCAGCTCCGTTCCAGCAACGGCCACACCCTCTCCATGCAGGACGACGGCAACCTCGTCGAGTACTCCAACGACGGCCGGGTCCTCCACGCGAGCGACACGGTCGGCCGGGGCGACCACCTGACCATGCAGTGGGACGGCAACCTCGTGCTGTACACCGCCAACAACATCCCGCTGTGGTCCACCGGCACCCCGAACAACCCGAGCGCCTGGGTCCAGCTCCAGGACGACGGCAACCTCGTGCTCCACCGGTCCGACAACTCGGTCCTGTGGGCCATCACCCCGAACGGCTGGCCCCAGACCTCCAACCCGGACATGGGGTCCCACGGCGCGAACAACAACGGCAGCCGCGGCAACCACCCCGACGGCTCCTGGATCACGATGGTCAACCAGGGGTCCGGGCGGGCGATCGACGACGCCGGCGGCGGCACGGCCGACGGCAACAGGGTCCAGGCGTGGGCACAGCACAGCCCCAATGAGCCCTCCCAGGGCTGGCGCCTGGACCTGAAGGAGAAGACCTCCGACGGAGTGCCGACTTACGCCTTCACCAACCGCGTCAAGGACGGCCAGGTACTGAACCTGTCCGGCACCGACAACCGGACCACCCAGCTCTACCACTACGACGCCACCAACAACAGCAAGTGGATCTTCGTCGCCAAGGGTGACGGCTGGTACGAGATCTACTCGGCGAACAAGCGCAACGACTGCCTGACCGACAACGGCCACGGCAACCAGGTCACCGTGGAACCCTGCACGGGACGCGCCGAGCAGCGCTGGGGCACCTACCTCTACTGACCGGCACCCGCCCGACGGAGGCTGGGGGGGCTCAGCCCCGCAGCCTCCGCTCGGATTCCTCGATCGGGACGTCGTTGATGCTGGCCTCGCGCCGGCGCATCAGGCCGTCGTCGTCGAACTCCCACTGCTCGTTGCCGTGGCTGCGCCACCACTGGCCGGCGGCGTCGTGCCACTCGTACTCGAAGCGGACCGAGATGCGGTTGCCGGTGTGGGCCCAGAGCTCCTTGCGGAGGCGGTAGTCGAGTTCGCGCCGCCACTTCTCGGTGAGGAAGGCGCGGATCTCGGCGCGGCCGGTGAGGAAGCGGTCGCGGTTGCGCCAGACGGAGTCCTCGCTGTAGGCGAGCGCGACGCGTTCGGGGTCGCGGGTGTTCCAGGCGTCCTCGGCGGCCTGCACCTTGGCGCGGGCGGTCTCTTCGGTGAACGGCGGTACGAACACGGCCACTTCCTCTCACTCCCACAACTGGAGAACGTTCGTTCTCACGGTAGAGAACGAACGTTCTCAGGGCAAGCGATTCTGAACTACCCTTCACGGCATGGACGATGAAGAGGCCCGCAGCCGTCTCCTGGACGCCGCGGAGGCGCTGTTCTACGCCGAGGGCATCCAGGCCGTCGGGATGGACCGCATCCGCGCCGAGTCGGGGGTCCCGCTCAAGCGGCTCTACCGGCTCTTCCCCGCGAAGGACGCCCTGGTCGCCGCCTACCTGGAGCGCCGCGACCGCCGCTGGATCGCCGGCCTGCGGGAGGCGGTGACCGCCGCCCCGGTGCCCGCGCTCGCGGTCTTCGACTGGCTGGCGGACTGGTTCTCGGAGCCGGACTTCCGCGGCTGCGCCTTCCTGAACGCGTACGGGGAGCTGGGCGCGGGCCCCGCCGCCGTCCTGGACGTCGTACGCCGCCACAAGACGGAACTCCGCGCCCTGCTGACGGGGATCTCCCCGGCGCCAGAGCTCGCGGAGCAGCTGCTGATCCTGGTCGAGGGGGCGACGGTGGTGGCCGCCCTCGACCCCGGCCCGGCCCCGGCCCTCCGGGCACGGGCGGCGGCGGAACAGCTCCTGAGGGCCGGGGGCCACACGAACGGGTGAGCGACCGCGCGGCCGGGGCGGCTGTCGGCCCGCAGCGCCAGCCTGAGGGAAGGCACACAGCGTGACGAGACACCGACGCCGCCCGGAGGGCCACGGTGACAGCCATGATCGAGCGACCTCTGCCCATAGAGACCGTCGGGGGGGGAACCGACCTTCGAGGACGTACTGCGCACGGTCGAGGAAATGGACACGCCAGACGGCTACAAGGCCGAGCTCATCCGGGGGAAGATCATCGTGACGCCGTGGTCGAAGTTCTACTGCTTCCCACCCATGGAATCCCTGCAAGAACAGCTCAAGGCGCACTCTCCGGAAGGGCACGTCGCGACCTTCGCACCGTTCTTGTTCAGCTTCCCCTCCGCCGGCCGCGCCTACGGGCCGGACGTCTTCGTCGTCGACAGGGCCGCCTTCCTGGGGAAGGAGCGACATGGGAACGCTGAGGACCTGTCCCTCGTCGCCGAATTCACATCCAGCTCCACCAAGGACGTGGACTGGCAGGAAAAGCTGCGCGTTTACGGGGAGCTGGTGCCCGTCTACCTCGTGGTCGACATGCCGGCCGAGGAGATCACCTGCTTCTCCGACCCCTCACCCCAGGGCTAGCGGGCCCACAAAACGGTCCCCTTCGGCACCCCCCTGCCGGTACCCGCACCCTTCGACTTCGAGATCGATACGACGGCGCTCAAGACGGCCTGACCCGGCGCGGACTGCCGCTCAGCTGCCGAAGAGCACTTCGCGCCAGACCCAGCCGGCCTCCAGGACCGCCCGCTGAAGGGGGTCCGTCATGTCGCGCGAGTCGTAGCGGAAGGTCTCGACCAGGCGCCGGCGCCCATCGGGGCCCTTCCGGAACTGCCACTGCCGGGCGACCCTGCGGCCTGCCCCACGACCGTACTGCTTGCTCCCGCCCTCGTACGACACCCTCCCCCACTGCTCCGTGATCACTTCGACCTCACGGCGCGCCGGAAGCAGCCGCATCCGCACCTTGACGGTGAGCTCCAGTTCCGGGATCCGCTGTTCCGCCACCACGTCGGCCCTCTCCTTGGGAGAGCCCTGACGGAGACGGAACGGGGCGTCCGGTCCCCCCGACGCGAACAGGGCCTCCCGGAGCTCGGCGGCAGGCACGGCCCTGACCCCTTCAGCGGGGTGCTTGGTGCCCATGAACCTGTCCCACAGCCGCCCCACGGTCAGCCCTCCGCCCCGGTCCGCGCGCGCACCGTGCGCACGAAGTCCTCAAAGTCTCCCAGGACTTCTTCGTGCTGGGCGCTGGTGGCCGTCAGAGCGCGTGGCGGTGGGTCACCACCACCTGGCTGGCGAAATCCAGTATCCGCGCTGCCGACGCATCCGCGAGTTCCGTCGCCGTCACCTCTCCCCGGGGATACCGCTGTGGCCCTGGCGCCCCCGTAGAGGTAGGCACTGCGCTCGGCCGGGGTGAGCCTGGCGTGGTCGAAGGCGACACGGCCCTCGCCGGAGACCGTCATCCCGGCGGCCACCGCGTCGTCGCGGGCGCTCTCCAGCTTGGCCTTGAGGTCGGTGAGCTGCTCGTGGGCACCGCGCAACAGGCTCGCGATCGCCTTGGCCTGCTTCTGCGCGGCAGCGTACTCGTACCGTGTCGCCGTGAACTTCGTCCGGGCCACACCGGCGCTCACACCCGACCAGTTGTCACCCATCGTGATCGTCTGCACGGTCTCGCCGTAGCGGCTCTCGACCTTCTGCAGTTCGCCCGCCATGGACTCCCACTTGGCCGCCGCCGACACCAGCAGGCCGAAATTCGTGGTCATGCCGCTGTTGTCCCGATCGTCGTCGAACGTTCGAATGAGTGGGCGGGAGGGGTTTCAGGCCAGCGGGGCGGTTGTCAGTTCCAGGACCTGGGCCGGGCCCGCGCGGAAGGACGGGCTGGCGGCGTCGGCCTCGATCATGTGGGGGGTGGCGTCGTGCGCGGCCAGGGCCGCCTTCGACGTCCACTCCTCGATCAGGACGAAGCGGTCGGGGTCGTCCGCGACCCGGTGGAGGTCGTAGCGCAGGCACCCCTCCTCCGCGCGGACCAGCGGCGCGAGGCGCTCGTACGCCTCCGCCTGCTCCCGGCCGCGGCCGGGGAGGGTGGTGATCAGGACGACCAGTTTCACGGGCTCTGACATGCGGCGCAGCCTATGCGCGCAAGATCGGCTTCGGCAGGGCGATTTCGCGCTGTGAGATGGTGGAGGGCGTGAACCTGGAGGATCTCGTCCGGCTGCGCCGGGCCCGTGACGCGATGGACCGCGACTACGCCAAGCCGCTGGACGTCCCGGCCCTGGCCCGGATCGCCCTCATGTCGGCCGGCCACTTCTCCCGCAGCTTCCGCGCCGCCTACGGCGAGACCCCGTACGGCTACCTCATGACCCGCCGGATCGAACGGGCCAAGGCCCTGCTGCGGCGCGGCGACCTGTCGGTGACGGAGGTCTGCTTCGAGGTCGGGTGCACCTCGCTGGGGTCGTTCAGCTCCCGTTTCACCGAGCTGGTCGGCGAGAGCCCGAGCGCCTACCGGGCCCGCGACCACGGCGACGGCGCCGCCATCCCCGCCTGCATCGCCAAGATCCACACGCGGCCGGTCAGGAACGGAGAAGCCAAACCCGACCCCCGCGCGTAGCGTCGGAGCCATGGAAATCAAGCTCTCGCAGTGCTTCATCGCCGTCGACGACCACGACAAGGCCATCCCCTTCTACCGGGACGTCCTGGGCCTGGAGGTCCGCAACGACGTCGGGTACGAGAACATGCGCTGGGTCACCGTCGGCTCCCCCTCCCAGCCGGACGTGGAGATCGTCCTGGAGCCGCCGCTCGCCGACCCGAACGCCGCCCCCGCCGACCGCCAGGCCGTCGCCGAACTGCTGGCCAAGGGCCTCCTGCGCGGGGTCATCTTCACCACCGACGACGTCGACGCCACCTTCGAGCGGATCCGCGCGGCGGGCGCCGACGTCCTCCAGGAGCCGATGGACCAGCCGTACGGCGTACGCGACTGCGCCTTCCGCGACCCGGCCGGGAACATGCTGCGCTTCAACCAGCCCCGCAAGGCCTGACGGCCGCGCACGGCGTACACGCAGGCCGTCAGGGCCGGCTGAGGCGGCTCTGCAGGTCCGGGGGCAGCGGGTAGACCCGTTCGGCGGGCAGCAGCCGCTGCGCCTTGGCGGCCTGCCCGCCCTGGACGAGGGCGGCGGCCTTGCGGACCTGCGGGGTGAGGTCGGTGATGCCGGTGATCCATTCGTCGGTGAAGGTGCGGATGAGGTGGCGGCCGATGCCGACCTGGATGCTGTAGTGGTTCAGCGCCGCCCCGCGTGCGGAGCGTTCGGGGTCCCACTGGACGTGTACGGCCGCGCCGGCACGGGCGGCCGGGTCGCCGGTGGTGAGCACGGCCTGCGACAGGGCCTCCTCCCACCCCGCCCGGCTGATCCGCACGGCGAGGACGCGTTCCTGGCCGGGCTTGCGGGCCCAGTTGCTGCGGTGCATCAGCCAGAGGAAGGACGGCTTGATCCACGTCATCCGCCGGAAGGAGAACGGCGCGACGAAGCGGCCCGCGCGGAGGGCGGCGTCGGCGATGGCGGGGGCGTAGGCCTGGTAGACGACGATGCCGTGGGCGTCGTAGTCCGCCCTGATCTGATACTGCGATGCCATGCCCGGAGTATCGGATCCGGCCCGCCGGTGCCGCGACCGGGTTTCAAAGGGGAAGCGTGGCCCGGGCACGGCTTCCGCCGGCCGACCCCCTCACGGGCGTCCTGGGTCCAGGGGCTGAAGGGCACTTCGCAGGAGCAGCTCACCGACCGGCTCCGCACGCAAGGCGTCGACATGGCCCGTACGTGGTCCCGTACGCGGAACATCCAGGAGTCGTCCCGGCAGAAGCTGCTCGCCGATGTCGAGCACAGCGAACGCATCGCCTTCCAGGAGATCGAGCCCTGATCGGCCGGTTCGGTGGTGGGGGTGGCCGCCGTGATGCGGTCCGGGCGGAAGCCGCGCCCGTGTAGGGGGTTCCGGCGGCGGTCACGCCCCTGCCGACGCGGCGCCCCGCCGGTGGAGCCAGGCGAGCGCCGTCCGCGCCGACCGCCGCAGCCGGGACGGACCCACGAAGGGCACCCGCATCACAACCAGGGCGAAGACGGACTGGCCCATGACGAGGATCGGCAGGATCGGGAAGAAGAAGATCAGCCAGCAGACCGGGAGGAACAGGAGCCCGGCCAGCCGGCCCCGGAATTCCATGCCGGTCCGGGGGCTGGCCAGCCCGTAGACGAAGCTGAGCAGGACGGACGGGGCCCCGAAGACCAGGAGGGCGGCCGGGAGGCCCGACATGAGGCTGAACGACACCGACGCGCTCGCGGCCGACCAGGTAATGGTGAACGTGACGGCGTAGCGGATCACGAGGTCGACGAGCCTCAGCCCGATGGTCCCCAGGTTCTTCCACGGCGCGTTCTCTTCCACGGCCAACTCCCCCTCGTGGCATGCCTGATGGGGCGGTGCGCCAGAGCGGTGCCCGCTGCGTGACAGCCTGCCAGATTCGTTGAACGTGTTCAATTGTGGGTTGGGGGACGGGAGGGCTATACGCGGGCTGCGATGGCCCGGGCGCAGTCGAGGGGCTCGGTGTGGGTGGTGTCGATCTCCAGGTCGTAGGCCACCCCCCGGTGGACCGCCTCCGCCTGGGCGGCCGCCATGCCGGAGGGGCGGTCGCCACGGGCGATCTCGCGGGCCGCCGCGACCGCCGGATCGCACCGGACGCCGACCCACAGGACGCGCAGGCCGTCCAGGGCCTGCCGCCAGCGCTGCTGGGAGGCGGGGCCGCCGAGGAAGACGTCGTCCACGACGATCCGGGCCCCGGCGCGGGCCATGGCGGCGATGCCGTCGGCCCAGGCGGCGTCGAGCGTACGGAACTGCTCGCCGACGGCCACCTCACCGTCCGGGCTGAACGCGATCCCGTCGGCGCCGGCGTCCCGCAGGGAGGGCGGCATGGCGTCGACCAGCGTGTCCACGCCGAAGGCCAGCCAGGGGTCCGGCAGGACGGATTGCAGGCAGCGGACGATGCCGGACTTACCGGAACTCGACCCGCCGTTGAGGACGATCACCTGAGTCGTGGACATCGGGGCAGCCTAGCCATCGCCCTTGGTCAGCGCACTGCGGTAAGGCCAGGCCGGGTCCGGCCTAGCCGATGAGCGCGAGGAGGCGGCCCACCGCGTCCGCGACGGGCTGGCCCACCGCGCCGACGGCGGCGGCGATCTGGGCGACGCGGGCCAGGACGAGGCCGCGCTCGCGCAGGGTGCCGGGGTCCGGGGTGAGCTCGGGTAGGGCCTGCGCGACGGTCCGGTCCTGGTCCGGGGTGAGGTGCCGGCGCAGGTCTCCGAGGAGGCGGACGAGTTCCTCGACGGCCGCCTGGAGCTCGGCGGCCCGGGCGGGGGCGCCGACGGTGCCGTAGTTGATGCCGACGTTGCCCGTCCCGTCGTTCATGTTGACCACGGGCCCGTAGTAGTTCGAGTTCGACGAGCTGTCGTTGTCGCTCACAGCCTGATCCCCGTGTTCCCCCCGCCGCCGTTCATGTTGACGACGGGACCGAAGTGGTTCGTGTTGTTGCTGGTGAACTGGTTGACGACCGCGGTGAACTCGGCCTCCGGGTGGTTGATCGCGTACACGATCTGTGCGGCGATCTGCCGCAGCTCGTCCATGTTCGGCAGGGTCACGACCACCCGGGAACCCCCGGCCGTCTCGATGGCCAGCACCGGCTTCGACCAGGCGAACAGGGTGATGACGACGGCGAGGACGAGGGCGCCCAGGAGGACGCGGCCCTCGAAGTCGCCGTTGCCCGCGATGCGGATGCCGCCTCCTCCGCTCGTGGCGGTGAGGAAGGCGTAGACCACGAAGGCGACGGCCATCCAGATCAGGGAGCGGAGGAAGATCTTCCACCGGTTGGGCTTGAGCCTGAAGGCGTCGACCCAGGTGATGTTGTGCAGCGGGATGGCCGCCGAGCCCACCCACAGCATGCGGCGACGCACCTGGATGACCAGCCTGCCCCCCTCCGTGGCCGGCGGCAGCTCCGGCAGGGGCGGTGCGGACCGTGGCCGGCGCGGCGGCTGCGTTGGTGGTGGTGGCGGCGGTGCTCCGTGGCCTTCCGTGGAATCCATGCGCTCCCCCGTGGTCTCGTCACTCCGACCCGTACAGCGGCGGAGCACCATTAAGCGCTCGCGGGTGCCCGGGAGGCAGATGAGATGCAGCCAATTCGCCGCTCTGGCCGGGATTCGCCCCCCAGACGCGGGCCCGCTACGAGCGGGGCTCGGTGAGCAGCTCCGCCAGCCGGTCGACGAATGCGGTGAGCCAGTCCAGCCGTGGGCCGCTGCGGGCGATGCGGAAGCCGTGGCGGCGACCCCACAGCGCCGCCTGGACGGCATGGAACTGGGCCCATCGTGCGACGCGTTCACGGTCGAGTTCCGCCGCTTCGGCGAACACGTCCAGGACGCGGTGGACCGCCTTGCGCGGGTCGTCCGCGTCGATGAGCGCCAACGCGCGTGACTTCAGCAGCGTGCCACCGTCGTAGGCGGGGTCCCCCACGTAGCCCTTGGGGTCGACGGCCAGCCACGGCTCGCGGTCGGCGCGCAGGATGTTGCGGGCGTGGAGGTCGCCGTGGACGAGGGTGTCGGGCTGGGTGCGGCCCAGCTCGCGGACGGTCGCCACGGCGGTGTCCAGGACCCCGCGCGACAGGGCGGGCGCCAGCTCCCGGGCGTCCTCGCGCAGCCGCTCCTCCCAGGCGTCGGCCTGCTCGCGGAGCCGGGGCAGGCCGGGCGGTGCGGGGACGGCCAGGCGGCGGTTGAGGCGCCCGGCGACCGTCACCACCTCGTCGCCGTCCTCGACCTCCGCCACGGTGGACGTCCGGGCCCGCTCCAGCAGCATCCCGAACCGCTCGTCGTCGCGCTCCAGCAGGCGGACGGCGCCGCGGCCGCGCCAGGCGGCGAACGCGTCCGGCTCGTGCACGTTGCCGGGGTGCGGAAACGACACCTTCAGCACGGCGGCGGCCCCGGTGTCCCCGGCGGGCTGCCGTTGCCGCTGCCGCCGTACGGGGACGATGACGCCGACGCCGCCGTGCATGACCGCGCCGTCCGGCGCGCAGTCCCAGCGGGCGAGCAGCCCCTCCACGATCCCGGGCAGCTCGGCGAGCCAGCGCTCCCCGGCCTCGCCCTCACGCTCGACGGTGCCGCGTACGAACTCCTCCGGCGGTGCGATCATCCCGTCACCCTAGCGTCGGCGGCTGCGGCACCGCCGTTCTGCTAGCCGGCCGCGCCGCGGGGGAAGGTGATCTCCACGCGGCGGTTCTTCTTGCGGCCTTCCTCCGTGCCGTTGTCGGCGATCGGGTAGTCCTCGCTGTAGCCGCGGACGTCGTAGGTGACGCCGGGGTTGGTGACGGTCTTGGCGAGCTCCGCCTGGACGGCGTCGGCGCGCTGCTTGGAGAGTTCCTTGCCGTGTTCGTAGCTGCCCTGGTCGTCGGTGAAGCCGAAGACGCGGATGCGGGTGGCCTTCTGGGTGTTGATCTCCTGCGCGATGGCCTGGATGCGGGCCGCGGCCTGGGCGTTGAAGACGGCGCTGTTCTCGGGGAAGAGGACCTCGGACTGGAGGGCCATCATGACGTTCTGATTGGTCTCCTGCCGCCGCTGCTCACCGCCGAGGTCTTCGACGACCTCGGCGATGTCGAGGACCTTGATGGGGGCGAGGGTCCCGCCCTGGGGGATCTTCAGGCCGGGGGCGTTGGAGTCGATGGGCACGGGCGCGGCGGGCGAGGGCTCGGTACCGGGTGGTACGGAGGGCTTGGGCTCGTCGGCGTAGGCGGCGGTGGCGCCGAGGAGATGGGTACCGGCGATGACGAGGCCGGCGACGGCTGTCGCGGCGGAGACGCGGTGGCGGCGTTTGGTCATGGGGTCACCCGGAGATCTTGACGGTGGCCGGAGCGAAGGTGGGCAGGTTGAACTCGACCTCGCTTGTCGAGGACGGCGGCGTCGGGAACTGGGCGAAGAAGGGAATCGCCTGACCTGCGTCGACACTCGACACCCCGGTCGTGCACAGGCATCGGGACTCCGTGTCCCTCAGCACGTAATAACGCTTCTTGCCGGCCTTGTCGACCAGCGTCGCGCCGGCCACGGACTCCCCCGTCCCCTTCAGCTCGATCCCGCGCCAGGCCACGGTGTCCTTGAAGGAGGTGCTGCCCGTGTTCTTGAGCTGGCCGCTGACCGTGAGGAAGCCGCCCGGGTCCCTCTGCACGGAGTTGATCTCCAGCACCATGCCCTCTTGCCCTTTGAGGGTGGCGATGACCACCGCTGGTGCAGAACTCTGTCCCTTGCCCGGCGAGGGGGCCTGAGCACCGGCGTTCTGCGACTGCGGCTGCGATGGCTTCGATGCGCCCTTCGCGTCGTCACCGCCGTCGCCGCCGCACCCGGCTGCGGTGAGGGCCAAGAGCGCCGCAACCACGACCGCCGCTCCCCCACGCACCTTTGCCATGTGCCGAATGCCCATCTATGACGCTTCCTTGTCTCTTGTTCCTCGTCAGTCGACGAGACGCACGCTGAAGAGCTCCCTGCCCAGGTCGCGGAGGGAGCCCGGCTTCATCGGGTCGAGTGTGATCGGGTCGCCCTTGTCGCAGGTGAAGGTGATCGCGGGAGCCGCTGACGCGGTCGGCGTGGGTGCCGGCGTGCTTCCTCCGGCAGGCACGGTGGGCGTGGGGCCTGGAAGGGCCACCTCGCCCAGGTGGCACTTCGACTCGACCAAAGCCGTGGCCGTCGCCGTTCCATGCATGCCGCCGGTGCCCGGAATCACCGAATCGCCGACCGTGCGATTGCCCTCCACCGTCACGGTGAACTTCGGCGGTGACGCCTCGCACTGCGCCTTCGCATCATTGCGGGCCGCGAAGACGTCAGCCTGGGCGCAGGCGCCGTTCGCCTTGAGATGGTCCGCGTCGACGATCTTCGCCCAGTCCTCGGGCTTCAGCGCGGCGAGGTCGAGGCCGAACAGGACCCGGTCCCGGGCCTCTCTGCCGGCCGCCAGGGCAGCGGCGTCCGCCGCGCCCTGCGCGTCGCTGCGGGTCACGGCCGCCTGGCCGATGACGAAGAGAGCGAGCGCGGCAAAGAGCAGGCCCGCCACCATGACGATGTAGAACGGAAAGGCTTGCCCTCGGTCCGGCGACGACCGCAGGCGCTCCGTCATCACCCGGCTTTGATGTTCGTGACGGCCTCCTTGATGCGCTTGGTGATCTCCGAGCCGATGCCGGAGCCGACGATCGCGCCGATGATCACCACGACCACCAGGATGATGCCCAGGTACTCGAACGCGGTCTGCCCCCGGTCGAGGTTCGTGTACCGCTTGCGGAGCCGGGACACCGCCGTGTCCGTCCAGCCGGTCAGGCGGATCTTCGCCTCGACCGATGCCTTCAGCAGCGAGTTGTGTGACATGGGGGTTCCCTCCCGGGCCGTTGCCGCTGTTGATTTGCGGACCGTACGGCGAGTGACGAGAGGTAACCAAGGGTCCCGGGGCCCAATTACGGACCCACTGCGCACCGCGTCTACCCACGTCCACTCACCCCCGGACGGGCGGTTCCCAGCCAGCGGGCTATCGCTTCGCTGCGGGTCGTGCTCTGGAGCTTGGCGAAGATGCGGTTGATGTGGTTCTTCACCGTCTTCTCGCTGATGAAGCACGCCGCCGCGATCTGCTGGTTGCTCATCCCGGACGCGATGAGGTCCATGATCTCCACCTCCCGCGAACTCAAGCCGAAAAGCACCGAGTTGTGCAGCCGCTCCGGAGACTGTGCCACAGTCCGTTGCGGCTGCGAAGAGGTGCGGAGGTTCGCGAGGAGGGCGCCGGCGGCCGTTGGCGTGAAGTGGGGGCGGCCCTCGCGGACGTCGTGGACCGCCCTGACCAGGTCGTCCGGCGTGAACTCGCCGTGGACCAGGTAGCCGCCCGCGCCCAGCAGGAGCGATTCCCGGACGATTTCCGACTCCTGGCTGTACGTCAGCATCAGGACCGGCGCCAGTCGCACCAGGTGCGGCAGGGCCGAGATGCCGTCGACGCCCGGCATGCGGACGTCCAGCAGGATCACGTCCGGGGCGTGCCGCCGGGTCAGGCTGAGGGCTTCGTGGCCGTCCGAGGCCTGGGCGACCACCGTGATGTCGCCCGCCGCCGCCAGGAGGGCGGCCAGGCCGGCGCGGACGACCGGGTTGTCGTCGGCGATCAGGACGCGGAGGCCGGGCATCAGGGGCCGCCTTCCAGGGGGAGGGTCAGGTGGACCTGGGTGCCCCGGCCCGTCGGGTGGGGGCCGATGCGGAGGTGGGCTCCGATGGCCCCGGCCCGTTCCCGCATGCCGCGGAGCCCGTAGCGGCCCGGGGCGGACGCCCCGCCGGGGGGAAGGCCCCGGCCGTCGTCGCTGATGTCGAGGGTGAGGGCCGTGGCGGTGGTCGTCGCCGTCAGGGACACGTGGCTCGCGCGCGCGTGCCGCCGGGCGTTCTCCAGGGCCTCCGAAGCCACGGAGAGGAGGTGGTGGGTGACCGGGGCGGGGAGCGGGGGCAGGGGGTCCGGGGTGTGGACGGTCGCGTCCGGTCCGGCCAGGCGGTGGAGTTCCGCGGCCAGGGAGGTCCGCGGGGGCTCGCGCAGGTCGGTGAGGAGGGCCCGGGATTCCGTCACCGCGCGGCGGGCCGCCGACGCCAGGAGGGCGGACTGCCGGCGGATCACGGCCGGGTCCTCGGCGAGGGTCAGGGCGTCGGCCGTCAGGGCCAGGCCGTGGAGGGTCTTGGCCACCGAGTCGTGCATCTCCCGGGCCAGGCGGTCCCGTTCGGCGCGGACCGCCTCCGCCACCGCCAGCTGCGCCCGGGCCTCCGTGAGCCGGATCAGGAAGTCGCGGACCGAGGAGCCCGCCGCCCCCGACAGCACGCACAGCAGGGACAGCACCAGGCCCCCGCCCAGCGCCGCCACCACCGCCGTCTGCAGCGCCGCGTACACCGCCGAGCCCCGCCAGCCGTAGACCAGCCCCGCCAGCAGCGGGGTCCCGAGGGCCACCAGGCCCAGGGGGCTGGAGGGGGTGGCCGTGATGAGCAGGAGGGTGCCCAGGGCCATGTCCGCCGCCAGCAGCCAGCGGTGGTGCAGGAGCAGGGGGCCGCAGCGCTCCCAGTCGCGGTAGAGGACGTACGAGAGCATGAAGGTGAGCAGGAGCGCGCCGCCGACCGCGCAGGTCGGGATCCCGGGTGCGGTGCGGCCGAGGGCCAGCGGGGCGCCCAGCGGGATCATCACCAGGCGGAGGGCGAAGACCTGGCGGCACAGGGCCTGCAGGGCGTTCGCCCGCAGGCGCAGCGGGGAACCGGCGGGGGGTGCCGGCGCCCGGAGGGCCGTGGTCAGGACCGCCATCGCTCAGCCACCGCCCAGCAGGGCGCCGAAGTCCACGTTCGCTCCGTAGACGAACCCGCACACCAGCAGGATCAGGGTCCCCGGCAGCATGAACATGGTCACCGCGAAGGTGGCCTTCGGGACGGCCCGGGCGGCCCGCCGGCGGGCGTTCTGGGCATCCGTGCGGCGCATGTCCTCGGCGATGGCGATCAGGGTGTCCACGATGGGGGAGCCGAGTTCCTCGCCCTGCTGGAGGGCCGTGACGAACTGGGCCACCTGCTCGCTGTCGTTGCGGCGGCGGAGCTCGTCGAAGGCCTGGCGGCGGCTCACGCCCATGTCCATCTGCTGGAGGGTGATGCGGACCTCGTCCGCCCAGGGGCCCTCGTACTTGCCCGCCACCCGCTCCAGGGCCTGCCGGAAGCCCAGCCCCGCGCTGACGACGACCGCGAGGACGTCCAGGAAGTCGGGGAGGGTGCGCTCGATGTCGTCGCGGCGGACCCGGATCGCCGACCACAGGCCCGCCTCGATCCAGAACAGGCCGAAGGCGACCATGAGGAGGGCGACGACCAGCTGGCCGTTGAGCAGCATCGCGAAGGCGCCGAGGCCGCCCAGGAAGCCGTACACCGCGCGCCGGGCCGCGTACCGGTCGATGGTCAGGCCCGCCGGGTTGCCGGCCCGGTCGATCTGGGCGCGCTTGCGCGCGACCCGCTTGGGGCCCATCAGCCGCAGCACCGCCGGCGCCCAGCGGATGCCCAGCCGGTCCACGACCGAGCCGACGGCCGTCGTACGGGACGAGCCGACCTCCAGGGCCAGGGCCAGGTCGGTGGGGAGCTCCACGTCGGCGCGGTAGAGGCGGATGCCGTGGAGGACGCCGAAGACCGACAGGGCGGTGGCCACGGCGAGGAGGAGGGGGAGGTAGCTGCTCATGGGTTGCGTCGTCCCCCCTCAGACGTCGATCTTCGACAGGCGGCGGATCAGGACGAAGCCGAGCGTGAACAGGCCGAGGGCGATCACGACCGCCGTCTGGCCGACCAGGGCCCCGGTCATCCGGTCCAGCGCGCCCGGCATCATCATGTCGACCAGCAGCAGCGAGCCCAGGCCGATCGCCGGGACCAGGTAGGCCGTGACCGTGACCTGCGAGAGCTGCGTACGGATCTCCCTGCGCGTCTCCTTGCGCTGCTCCAGGGTGACGACGAGGTTGCGCAGGCTCCCCACGATGGCGCCGCCGGCCCGCGCCGACAGGACCAGGGTGGAGACGAGGACGGTCAGTTCGCGGGACGGGAGCCGTTCGGTGATCTCCCCCAGGGCCTCCTCGATGGAGTGCCCCACCGCGAGCCGGTCCGCGACCCGGGACAGCTCCTCCCCCGCCGGGGCCTCCAGCTCCTCGGCGGCGATCCCGATGGCCGTGCGCAGGGCGAGTCCGGCCTGGGTGGCGTTCGCGAGGATCCGGGCCAGCTCCGGGAGCTGGTTGATGAACCGCTCGGTGCGGCGGGCCCGCTGCCAGCCCAGGAAGGCGTTCGCCGCCCACAGGCCGATCAGGCCGGCGACCGGGCCGAAGAAGGGCGCCAGGAGGGAGGCGGAGACCAGCCATATCCCGGCGACCGCCGTCAGCATGTAGACGAAGAACTCGCCCGGGGTCAGGTCCAGGCCGGTGGTCGCCAGCTTCACCTCGATGCGCCGGCCCAGCCGCGTCCTGCGCAGGCGCCGGTCCACGCCCGGGAAGCGGCGTCCGCGGCCGGCCGTCCGCGGGGCGCCCTCGGCGGCGAGGCGTTCGATGAGGGCGGCGCGCTGGGCGAGGCCCGCCGCGTACGCGTGTACCCCGAGGGAGACGAACAGGCCCGCCAACAGGGTGGCGCCGAGGGTGAGGAGGACGAGGTCGGTCACAGCACGGTCCGGGAGGTGAGCGGGTCGAGGTGGTCCTCCGGCGGGGCGACCCCGAAGGCCTGGGGGATGGGCTGGTTGTTCATGTAGAGGCGCTCCGCGATCCGGCGCGGGAGGGGGGCGTAGGCGAAGTAGCCGTGCACGCGCCCGTCGGCGGCCATGGGCTGGGCGACGTACCGGCAGACCGTGGTGATCCGGAACGGTTCGCGGCCGTGCGAGTCGAGGATGGAGATCTCGGTGACGCGGCGTGAGCCGTCCCCGAAACGGGTGAGCTGGACGATGACGTTGACGGCGCTGTTGATCTGGTCCTGGAGGGCCTCGAAGGGGATCTCCACCTCCGACATGGAGGCGAGCGTCTGGAGGCGCATCAGGGCGTCCTGGGAGCTGTTGGCGTGGACGGTGGCCAGGGAGCCGTCGTGGCCGGTGGACATGGCCTGGAGCATGTCGAGGGTCTCGCCGCCGCGGACCTCGCCGACGATGATGCGGTCGGGGCGCATGCGCAGGGAGTTGCGGACGAGGTCGCGGATGGTGATCTGGCCCTTGCCCTCGACGTTGGGCGGGCGGGATTCGAGGCGGATGACGTGCGCCTGCTGGAGCTGGAGCTCGGCGGAGTCCTCGATGGTGATGACGCGCTCGCCCTCCGGGATCAGGCCGGAGAGGGCGTTGAGAAGGGTGGTCTTCCCGGTGCCCGTGGCGCCGGAGACGATCAGGTTCATCCGCGCCTGGACCATCCCGGACAGCAGGAGCAGCATCTGCTCGTCGAGGGACCCGAGGGCGATCATCTCGTGCAGGGTGAAGGCGCGCGGGAAGCGGCGGATGGTGAGGGTGGCGCCGGTCAGGGAGAGCGGCGGAATGATGACGTTGACGCGCTCACCGCTGGGCAGGCGCGCGTCGACCATCGGATTGGCCTCGTCCACGCGGCGGTTGACGGTGGAGACGATGCGCTCGATGGTCTGCATCAGCTGCTCGTGCGAGGCGAAGCGGATCGGCAGCTGCTCGACCCGGCCGGAGCGCTCGACGAAGATCTGGTCGGGGCCGTTGACCATGATCTCGGAGATGGAGGCGTCTTCGAGGAGGGGTTCGAGCACGCCGAGGCCGAGGGCCTCGTCGACGACGCGGCGGATCAGCTGGGCGCGCTCGGCGGTGGAGAGGACGGGGCCCTCGCGGCTGATGATGTGGCCGAGTACGCGCTCCAGGCGCACCCGGCGCTCGGCGGGCGCGAGCGCGGACATCTCGGCGAGGTCGATCTCCTCCAGCAGCTTGGCGCGGTAGGAGGAGACGAGCCGGCCGTCCTCGCGGGGGCTGTGGCGGTCGTCGGGGGTGCCGACCCGGGAACGCAGGCTCATGGGCTTCCTTGGTTATCCGTGGTGGGACGGAGTCGTTGCCGGGGTGGCAGCGACTGGCGTCCGGTTCGCCTTTCGCACATCACCTCCGCACCGCCTGCGCCCGCGGCGAGTTGCGCACCGGAGTGGATGAACGGACCGGTGAGCTCCTGTCCGCGACCGTGGTCTCCAAGCGCGTCGGCTGGTGCACAGATCTGGTGTCGGGGATGGTCGCGGGACTGCTGGCCAGGCACTGGAACCCAAGTGACGTGGGTAAGCTCGCTGTGTTCGAGCTGGAGGCCGCCCCCCGGACTGCGCGGATGCTGCTGCTGTCCGCCTGTGACGGCCAGCAAGCCACCATCGAACGCGGCGACAACTCCACGCGGGCCCTGCTGCGGCTGCAGCTGCCCACCCGCCCCGACCCGCGCTCCTACCAGGACTGGACGTGGGTGGCCTGCCCCGTTGTGCTGCCGCCGGTGATCCCGGCCGGTGCGGTGCTGCACCTGCCCACCCTTCGCATGCAGGCCGGCCGGGTACGCGCGGATCTGGCCTACACCCACGCCGTTCCCGTGACGCGGCGCACCGGGCACAAGGTCGCGCTCGGAGTGGACCGGGGCCTGAACACTCTCCTGTCCGCTGGGGCTGTCCGGTTGCACGATGACGGCCAGATGAACGCACTCGGCTCCGGCGGCATGTTCCGTGCCGCAGGGGTCTTCGCGAAACAGCAGCGGTTGCGCCGGCACGGTGAGCGCCTGCAGGCCAAGGCCGACCGGCATCAGCGGCTGGTCGACGGCCGTACCCGCCGCGGGGTGCCCGTCGGCGAAGCACTGACCGCCAGACACGCGCAGGTGCGGGAGGAGATCCGGCACGTCTCCGAGTGACGCTCGCATCTCAACGATGCCCTTGCCTGGGCTGCCGCACGCTGGGCGGTGGATCAGGCCGTTGCCGCCGGGGCGAGCGTCATCCATCTCGAAGATCTGCGGTCGATGGAAGCACGCGGCATGGGCCGCACCATGAACACCCGCCTGTCCCAGGCAGTACGGGGCCAGATCGCCGAGCGGATGCGGCACCTCGCCGCCGAGACCGGGATCGCTGTCGTCACCGCTCCCGCCAGGGACACCTCCAGACACTGTCCAAACTGCCTCACGCCGCTGCGACATCGCAAAGCCCCCGACCGGCTCACCACTCCCGGCTGGAAATGGGCGCTGTGCCCCAACCCTGGATGCGGCTACCAGGGCGACCGCGACCACGGCGCGTGGAAGCGCATCGCCGCACGCGGCCTCACCCACCAGGCAAAGACCGTCGTGGAGCGCACCAGCGGCCACCTGGTCATCCGATCCACCATCGACAAGCTTGAAGCCCAGGCAGTCATCACCCCTGGGATCACAACCAGCCGGCCGGACCGGTCGAAGACTGGCCACGTTCACGCCTCCCCGCCGCAGTGGGAAACGATCCCGGACACGATGCCTGACACGGGGTCATTCAGCTGATCAGAGACGCTCATGGGCGGGCTCCGGTCGGGTCGTCGTTGGGCATGACGGCTGTGGCCCTGGCCGGGTCCACGGACAGGCCGGGCACGATCGAGTTGATGGGGATGGTCACGGTGACGGTGACCGCGTCGGCGTCCTTGGCCACCTGCACGCCGGCCGTGAGGCCGCCCCGGACGGCGGCCTGCCCCGCGGCGGCGCCGCCGGAGCCCTTGCGGGCCTCCACGCGGGCCGCCGTACGGGCGGCGGTGTCGGCCTGCTCGTGGACGTACGCGATCCAGCCCAGCTGGATCCCGCACAGCGCGACGAAGAGCAGGATCGGGACGAAGCCGATGTACTCCAGGGCCACCTGGCCCCGGTCGCGGCGCAGCCGCTGCCGGTACCGGTTCATTTCGCCTCCCTCTCCATGGCCGCGCCGCCCGTGCCCGTGATCCGGCCGAAGCTCAGGCCGGGGTAGAAGACCGGGATCTCCAGGCTGACCGTGGCCCTGTACACGTCGCCGGACGGGCCGCATGTGGTCGTGAGGTTCCACGCGCCCCCGATGTGCTCGCCGGCGGCCGTCTGGCAGGCCCCGTCCCCGTGCACCGCCCCCGCCCGGGCCCCCTCGTCGGCCGCGTTCCCGGCCAGGGAGAAGGCGTACCCGATCAGTACGCACTCCCACACCGCCGCCACGAGCAGCAGGATCAGCGGGACCATGCCCACGAACTCCAGGGCCACCTGCCCCCGGTCCCCCCGGAGCGGCCTGCGCGCGGGCACCGTTCAGCCCTCCCGGCCGCGCCGCAGCCGGGCCACCGGGCCCGCGGTGCGGACCGCCAGTGCGGTTCCGGCGGCGGCCGTCGCGGAGGCCTCGGGGGCGGCGGACGACAGCAGGCCGAGTTCCCCCGCCAGCGCCCACAGGGCCTGCTTCACCGTCGAGCGGTTGTCGAGGTCCTGCACCCGGCCCGCGTCCACCACCCCCTGGAGTTCCTTGAAGGCGGCGGGCACCGGGGTGCGGGTGGGCCGGGTCTTGGTGATCTTCTCGATCAGCGAGGGCTGGATCTCGGTGTGCTTGCTCCACCGGTTGACCACCATCGCGGTGTCCTCCGCCTTGCGCACCTGGAGCCGCTCCCACATCCGCACCATCCGCTTGGCCGCCCGTACGGAGACCACGTCCGGGGTGGTGACCAGCACGGCCACGTCCGCCTGTTCCACGGCGGTGGCGTTGGCGCCGGTGACCTGCGTGCCGCAGTCGACGACGACCAGCTCGTAGCGGGCGCGCAGGGCGCTGAGGACCTGGCGGGTGGCCCGTTCGTCGAGCTCCTCGCCCCGCTCGCCGTCCGCCGGCGCCAGCAGCAGGGCCAGGCCGGTGCGGTCCTCGTAGACGGCGTCCTGGAGGACCCGGGGCGAGATGTCCTGGATCCCGGCGAGGTCGGCGATGGAGCGGCGGAACTGGACGTCGAGGTACGAGCCGACGTCCCCGGCCTGGAGGTCGAGGTCCACCAGGGCCGTGCGCCGCCCGGAGGCGGCCGCGGCCAGCGCGAACTGGACGGCGGTGAAGGTGGTGCCCACGCCCCCCTTGGCCCCGGTGACGGTGACGACCCGGCCGCCGGGGCCGGAGAACACCTCGGCGCCCCGGCCCAGGTGGCGGCGGACGCCGGCCGACCACTGGGCGGCGGCGCCGACGCGGGCGGCGAGTTCCTCGTAGTGCAGGGGCAGGCCGACCAGGCCCCGCGCGCCGGAGTCCATGGCGGCGGAGAACACCCCGGGCCCGGCGTCGGAGGAGAGCAGGACCACGCCCACGGCGGGGAAGCGCAGGGCGACCTCGCGGACGAGTTCCAGCGCGGGGACGGGCCCGATCCGCTCGTGGACGAGGACGACCTCGGGGAGTTCGTCGACGGAGTCGGCGGCGAGCCGGCCCAGGGTGTCGAGGAGGGAGGTGGAGTCGGGGACGGGCGGGGCGGGCTCGGCGTCCGGGAGCTGGCTGAGCAGGGCGACGATGGAGCGGGCGGCGTCCGGGTCGCCGGCCGCGGGGAGGATTCGAGTGGTCATCCGCGCCTCACTTGTCCCCGTCGAGGGTGTACGTGCGGTCGGTCGGGCCGGGGGCGGAGTCGGTGCCGGGGGCGACGAGGGCCAGGCGGACGTGCTCCGCGAAGGACTCGGCGTAGGCGACGCGCTGGGTGTCCTTGGTGTTCAGGGCGAAGGTGATCGGGACGGCCTCGGCGGGGCCCTTCTTGTCGTTGTCCTTGTCGAGGGCGGTGAGCTTGCCGACGCCCAGGACGCGGGCGTTGGCGACGATGATCACCGAGCGGGAGGGGTCGGACTCCTTGGCGCCCTTGAAGGTGGCGAGGATGTTGACCTTGGCGCCGGAGGTGATCTTGCCGGCCACGCCGGTGGCGGCGTCGATCATGATGGCGATCTCCTGCTCCCCGGGCTGGAGCTGCGGTTTGTCGACGAACATGTCGCTCTGGAGCAGGGAGCCCTTCTTGAGGGTGGTGAGCGCGATCTTGCCCTGGAGGGCGGCGAGGTCGCTCACGGCGGTGTCGGACAGCCACCGCTTGGGGACCTTGACCTCCTCGAACTGGCCGGCGGACAGGGCGCTGTACGGCGCGATGTCGCCCTTGACGCGGTACGCGACGACCTCGGAGCCGACCTTGGAGTTGACCTCGCCGATCACCACGAGCACCCCGGCGAACGCCGCGAGGGCGCACAGGACGGACAGCAGGAGCAGGATGACGCCGCGGCGCTGGCGTGAGTTCATGGGCCGTACTACCTCGCCGTTCTTCGTTCGTTCGGGCGGTCAGGATCCGGATCTGGTGCGGGTGCCGGAGCGGGCGGCGGGGGCCTCCGGCGGCGGCGCGGCGAGCGGGGCGGCGCAGAAGCCGCAGCGGTCGCCGATGAGCTCGAAGCCGCACCAGCGGCACTGCTCGCGGCGGACCGAGGCGACGAGCTGGTAGAGCACGGACACGTCCGGGATGGCGGCGGCGAACTCGACCAGCTTGGGGGTGGCCCACCAGCGTGCCGAGTCGGCCGGGAGCGGGTTCTCCATGACGCCCTGCACCTTCCAGGCGGGGGCCAGTTCGGCCGCGACCCAGTCGGAGGTGAGCTGTCCGCGGGCGAAGGTGAGGTGGGTGGCGAAGGCGGGGCCGGGTGGCAGTACGCCGGAGTGGGCGGCCGCCGCGGAGGCGCCGAGCTTGGCCAGGTGCGGCTGGGGGTGGGCCAGTACGGCGAACTGGGCGCTCGGCGACCAGGAGCGGGCGTGGGCCTTGAGCCCGACCGGCACCCGGTCCAGTTTGGCGACGCTGCCCAGCAGGGCGCCCGCGTAGACGTAGTGGGACAGCAGCCGGGCGGCGGAGGCCAGCACCCCGGGGCTGAGGTCGCTGACGGTGAGCTGGCGCAGCTGACGGGCCAGCACGGCCGTGCCCAGCGGCGGGAGGTCGATGTCGAGGAGCGCGATCCGGTCGGTCTCCAGGATGGCCCGGACGGTGTGCAGCCGGCGGACGGTGGCCGGGGGCAGCCAGGGCGGTACGAGGGCCACGAGGTGGCCGTGCCGCTCCAGCAGGGCGGCGGTCTCGGCGAGCGCGGCCTCCAGCCCGGCCTCGGCCGGCGGGCGCAGGACGGCGGCGCCGGGGGTGTGCCGGTCGGGGGCGGGCAGCACCAGATCGGCACTGGTGACAGCGATGGCGGTCGGCACGCGAATCCCCCCGTTCACCCTGTACGCGACGGCCGTTCCCCCGGCCTCCACGTACGCGCACGCACCCGCGGGCACGCGCACGACACTGCGCGACCGCAAATACCCGACGCGCCTTCCCCCTTGCCCGAGCACCATATCCGGGTGACCCCGGGCAGGTCAGGGGCTTGATGATTCCTATGCCGGAAGCACATGTCACAGGTGGCGGAAAACCCGGACATCAGGGATCCGATGCCCATTCATTTCAAGCCACTTTGCAAACACCCTTGACACCAGGATTGGTCTGGACCAACTTGGCTGCGCCGGCCCTTGGTTGCGGGAACCCCACTCCCGCTCCCTCCGGGCCCCGTTCGAACTCCCTTCCGCTCCACCCCTTCACTCCCCCCACGGAGCCCACGTGAACCGCATACGCTCCCTCGCCCTGCTGGGCGCCGCCACCCTCACCGCCGGCGGGCTCACCGCCCTCGCCGCGGGCACCGCCCAGGCCGCCGACGTCAACGTCGCCCGCAACGGCGGCTTCGAGTCCGGCCTCGACGGCTGGTCCTGCTCCGGCGGCTCGGGCGCCGTCGTCACCTCGCCCGTCCACACCGGCTCGGGCGCCCTGCGCGCCACACCGGCGGGCCAGGACAACGCACAGTGCGGCCAGACCGTCACGGTCAAGCCGAATTCCACGTACACCCTCAGCACCCAGGTGCAGGGCTCGTACGTCTACCTGGGCGCGACCGGCACCGGCACCCAGGACGTCTCGACCTGGACCCCCGGCTCGGGCGGCGGCTGGCAGAAGCTGTCGACCACCTTCACCACCGGCCCCGACACCACGCGGGTCACCGTCTGGACGCACGGCTGGTACGGCCAGCCGGCCTACCTCGTCGACGAGTTCAGCGTCTTCGGCCCCGACGGGGGCGGCGGCACCGACCCCGGCCCGAGCCTGCCGGGCGCGCCCGCCGGCGCCACGGTTTCCGGCCAGAGCGACAACGCGCTCACCCTTTCGTGGAACGCGGTCAGCGGGGCGAGCGGCTATCACGTCTATCAGGACGGCGTCCGCGTCCAGTCGCCGACGGGCACCTCCACCCTGATCTCCGGGCTCGCCGCGGCCACCTCGTACTCCTTCCAGGTGAGCGCGTACAACGCGGCCGGCGAGGGACCCAAGTCGCCCCCGGTGACCGGCACCACGACGGGCGGCGGGGGCAACCCGAACCCCGACCCGTCCGTGCCGAAGCACGCCCTGACGGGCTACTGGCAGAACTTCAACAACGGCGCGACCGTCCAGAAGCTCTCCGACCTCTCCGCCCAGTACGACATCATCGCCGTCTCCTTCGCCGACGCCACGACCACGCCCGGCGCTATCGCCTTCACCCTCGACTCGGCCGGCCTCGGCGGCTACACCGTCGCGCAGTTCAAGGCGGACGTCGCGGCGAAGAAGGCGGCCGGCAAGTCCGTCATCCTCTCCATCGGCGGCGAGAAGGGCACGATCTCGGTCAATGACGCCACCTCCGCGACGAACCTGGCGAACTCGGCCTGGGCACTGATGCAGGAGTACGGCTTCAGCGGGATCGACATCGACCTGGAGAACGGCCTCAACCCGACGTACATGACCCAGGCACTGCGCGCGCTGGCCGCGAAGGCGGGCCCCTCGCTGGTCCTGACGATGGCCCCGCAGACCATCGACATGCAGTCCACGCAGGGCGGGTACTTCAAGACCGCGCTGGCGGTGAAGGACATCCTCACCGTCGTGAACATGCAGTACTACAACAGCGGCGCGATGAACGGCTGCGACGGCAAGGTCTACACCCAGGGCTCGGTGGACTTCCTGACCGCGCTGGCCTGCATCCAGCTGGAGGGCGGCCTCGACCCCTCGCAGGTGGGCATCGGCGTCCCGGCCTCCCCCAGCGGCGCGGGCAGCGGATACGTCTCGCCGGCCGTCGTGAACAACGCCCTGGACTGCCTGGCACGGGGCACGGGCTGCGGGACCTTCAAGCCGTCGAAGACCTACCCGGGTCTGCGCGGCGCGATGACCTGGTCGACGAACTGGGACGCCAAGGCGGGTAGTACCTGGTCGAACGCGGTGGGTCCGAAGGTCCACGGGCTGCCGTAGGCGGTAGGTGTGTGGGGGTGGCTGATTCGGTCCGGTACGCGTCACCGGATGCACCTGGGGCTATTGACCGGGACATGCCACAAGAGCACGCTGTGCGCGTCCGCACGGCTACCCCCACCTCCCCACCCAGGAGAACGCATGCGGCTCCACACCCGCCGGAGGGCCGCCGTCACGGCCGCCCTGCTGGCGCTCGCGCTCGGCGCACCCGCCTACGGCATGAGCGCGACGGCAGCCCCGCCGCCCACCCCGTCGACGGCCACCCAGGACGAGGCGATCGTCCAGTACGAGATCCAGGGCCCCTCCACGGCCACCGAACGCACCGCCCTGCTGAGCAGCGGCGTCTCGATCGACGAGGTCGACGCCCGCTCGGTCGTGGTCAGCGCGAACCCGGCCCAGGCCAAGGCCCTGCGCGCCCGCGGCTACACCCTGACCGCCCTGGCCGGTCCGCCGGACCGCTCCGAACGGGGTGTCGCGAACCGCCCGATGGACTTCCCGTCGGCGGACTCCAGGTACCACAACTACGCGGAGGCGAGCGCGGAGATCGACCAGCGCATCGCCCAGTACCCCGGGATCATGAGCAAGCAGGTCATCGGGAAGTCGTACCAGGGCCGGGACCTCGTCGCCATCAAGATCAGCGACAACGTCGGCACGGACGAGAACGAGCCCGAGGTGCTCTTCACCGCCCACCAGCACGCCCGCGAGCACCTGACCGTGGAAATGGCCCTGTACCTGCTCAACGAGTTCGGCTCCAAGTACGGCAGCGACTCCCGGATCACCAACATGGTCAACGGCCGCGAGATCTGGGTGATCCCGGACCTCAACCCGGACGGCGGCGAGTACGACATCGCGAGCGGCTCCTACCGCTCGTGGCGCAAGAACCGCCAGCCCAACAGCGGCTCCACGGCCGTGGGCACCGACCTGAACCGCAACTGGGACTACAAGTGGGGCTGCTGCGGCGGCTCCAGCGGCAGCAAGAGCTCCGAGACCTACCGCGGGCCGGCCGCCGCGTCGGCGCCCGAGGTGAAGGTGGTCTCCGACTTCGTGCGCAGCCGGATCGTCGGCGGCAAGCAGCAGATCAAGGCCGCCATCGACTTCCACACGTACAGCGAGCTCGTGCTGTGGCCCTTCGGGTGGACGTACAACGACACCGCGCCGGGGCTGACCGCGGACGACCTCGCGGTGTACAAGAAGATCGGCACGAGCATGGCCGCCAGCAACGGCTACACGCCGGAGCAGTCCAGCGACCTGTACATCACCGACGGCACGATCGACGACTGGCTGTGGGGCGACCAGAAGATCTTCGCCTACACCTTCGAGATGTACCCGTCCGACTCCGGCGGGGGCGGCGGCTTCTACCCGCCCGACGAGGTCATCGACCGCGAGACGGCGCGCAACAAGGACGCGGTGCTGCAGCTGCTGGAGAACGCGGACTGCATGTACCGGTCGATCGGCAAGGAAGCCCAGTACTGCGCGTAGGCGCGGCCGGGTGATCCGGGGCGCCCCACCGCCAGGGGGGCGCCCCCTCGGCCGGTCAGCCGAGCACCGCGAGGGCGTCGATCTCGACGAGCAGGCCTGCGGGCAGGCCGACGTACACCGTGGTGCGGGCGGCGGGGACCTTGACGCCCTGCTCGTCGAAGTACGCGTTGTAGATCTCGTTCATCTCGGCGAAGTGGGCGGTGTCGGTCAGGTAGACGCGGATCATCATCGCGTCGTCCCAGGTCGCGCCGCCGGCCTCCAGGACGGAGCGGACGTTCTCCAGCGTCTGGAGGGTCTGCTCGCGCAGCGTCGGCCCGGCGGTGGTGGGCGGCTGCCCCTCGACGGCGGGCAGGTAGCCGACCTGGCCGGCGACCTGGAGGATGTTGCCCTTGCGCACGCCGTGCGAGAACTTCGCGGGCGGGGCGGGGTGGGACTCGGGGGTGACGGCGGTCTTCTCGCTCACGGGATCCTCTGGTCGGTTCGTGGTCTCCACTCCGGAGTGGGTACCGGAGTCCTCCGGACCGATGGTGTCAGTGGTACGGGGTCCCGGTGGCGACCGTTCGAGCGGTTCGCTAGCCCGTACGACCGGGCTCCCGCTGCCCGACGGGAACCGGGCCGCGTTGACCCCTCGTCGTACCGGGTGTTACACCACAGGCACCACCCGCACCACCAGGAGGCCCCCCATGCCCAGCGACGCAGTCCGCCGGCTCGCCGACGAACCGGTCGACCACCGTTTCAAGGGCCTCCCCCCGGACGCCGAAGCCGCCGGCCTCACCGTCGGGGAACTCGCCGCGCAGGGGCGGGACCTGTACGGCGGCGGGTTCACCACCCCCGTGCTCACCCTCGACGCCGACGCGCTCTCCCACAACCTCACCGTCCTCGGCGAGTACGCCGCCCGCCACCACCTCGCCTTCGCCCCGCACGGCAAGACCTGCATGGCCCCCCAGCTGTTCGAGCGCCAGCTGGAGCACGGCGCCTGGGGCATCACCGCCGCCGTGCCCCACCAGGCCCGCGTCTACCGGGCCTTCGGGATCCAGCGGATCTTCCTCGCCAACGAGCTCGTCGACCCCGCCGCCCTGCGCTGGGTCGCCGCCGAGCTCGCGGCCGACCCCGGCTTCCGGTTCGTCTGCTACGTCGACTCCGTGCGCGGTGTCCGGCTCATGGACCGGGCCCTGCAGGGGCAGCCCGCCCGGATCGACGTCGTCGTCGAGCTCGGCGCCGGCGAGGGCGCCCGCACCGGCGCCCGCAGCGACGACGACTGCCGGGCCGTCGCCGACGCCGTCGCCGCCACCGCCACCCTGCGCCTCGTCGGCATCGCCGGGTACGAGGCCGAGGTGCCCGACGCCGACCCGGAGAAGGTGCACGCCTGGCTGCGCCGGCTCACCGGCCTCGCCGTCGAGTTCGACAAGGGCGGACGGTTCGCGAGCGACGTCGAGGAGATCGTCGTCAGCGCCGGCGGGTCCGCCTGGTTCGACGCCGTCGCCGACGTGTTCGGGGAGCTGCCCGAGCTGTCCCGGCCCGTCCTCAAGCTGCTGCGCTCCGGCGCGTACGTCTCCCACGACCACGGCTGGTACACCCGCCTCACCCCCTTCAACCGGGTCCCGGAGGAGGGCGGGCTGCGCCCCGCGTTCCGGCTCTGGACGCAGGTCGTGTCGCGGCCGTCCCCGACCCAGGCCTTCGTCAACGCCGGCAAGCGCGACATCGCCTACGACCTCGGGCTGCCGGAGGCCGAGCTCGTCCGGGACGCGTTCACCGGCGAGGAGCGGGCCGCCACCGGGGTGCGCGTCGTCAAACTGTCCGACCAGCACGCCTGGCTGGAGACCGACTCCGCCGAGGACGTGCAGGTCGGCGACTGGGTGGCGCTCGGGATGTCGCACCCCTGCACCATCTTCGAGAAGTGGCCGCTCATCCCCGTCGTCAGCGGTGACGGCGCCGTCCGCGAGTACGTGCGGACCTTCTTCTAGGGCGCCGGCCGGGCCATGGACCTCGTCGTACGGGGGGCCCGCGTCGTCGACGGCTCCGGCGCCGGCGCGTACGTCGCCGACGTCGGGGTCCACGAGGGGCGGATCGCCGCCATCGGACGGATCACGGCCGGCGGGCGGCGCACCGTCGACGCCCACGGGCTCGTGCTCGCACCCGGGTTCGTCGACATGCACGCCCACAGCGACCTCGCGCTGCTCCGCGACCCGGACCACAGCGCGAAGGCCGCCCAGGGCGTGACCCTGGAGGTCCTCGGCCAGGACGGGCTGTCGTACGCGCCCGTCGACGACCGGACCCTGGCCCAGGTGCGGACCGCGATCGCCGGATGGAACGGAACCGGGGAGGACGTCGACTTCGACTGGAGGACGGTCGGGGAGTACCTCGACCGGCTGGACCGGGCCCACGGCGGACAGGGGTGCGCCGTGAACGCCGCCTACCTCGTGCCCCAGGGGACCGTACGGGCGTACGCGCTCGGGTGGGAGGACAGGCCGCCCACCCCCGCCGAGGCGGACCTGATGCGGCGGCTGGTCGCCGAGGGGCTCCAGGACGGCGCCGTCGGAATGTCCTCCGGGCTCACCTACACCCCCGGCATGTACGCCTCCGGCACCGAACTCGCCGGGCTGTGCGCCGTCGTGGCCCGCTACGGCGGCTACTACTGCCCGCACCACCGCTCGTACGGCCGCGGCGCCCTCGCCGCCTACGCCGAGATGCTCGCCCTCGCCCGCGAGAGCGGCTGCGCCCTGCACCTCGCGCACGCCACCATGAACTTCCCGGAGAACGCGGGCCGGGCCCCCGAGCTGCTGGCCCTGCTGGACGCGGCGCTCGCCGAAGGGGCCGACGTCACCCTCGACAGCTACCCGTACACCCCCGGCTGCACCACCCTCGCCGCCCTCCTGCCCGGCTGGGCGCACGAGGGCGGGCCCGGGGCGCTGCTGGCCCGGCTGCGCGACGACGCCACCGCCGCACGGATCCGGTACGCGCTGGAGGTGGAGGGGGCCGACGGCTGCCACGGGGTGCCGGTGGACTGGCCGTCGGTCGAGGTGTCGGGGACCGCGGACCCCGCGTGGGCGCACCACGTGGGAAGGCGCCTGGACGGCTGGGAGGCCGCACGCCGGCTCCTGCTGGGCGACCGGCTGGGCACGACCGTCCTCCAGCACGTCGGACACGAGGGGAACGTCCGGGCGATCATGCGCCACCGGGTCCACACCGGCGGCTCGGACGGCATCCTGCACGGCGCGAAGCCGCACCCGAGGGCGTACGGCACCTTCCCGCACTACCTCGGCCACTACGTGCGCGAGCTGGGCGTGCTCTCGCTGGAGGAGTGCGTGGCGCACCTGTCGGGCCGGCCGGCGGCGCGGCTGCGGCTGCCGGACCGGGGGCTGGTGCGCGAGGGCTACCGGGCCGACCTGGTGCTCTTCGATCCGGAGACGGTCGCCGCCGGGTCCACGTACGAGAACCCGCGCGCGCTGCCGGCCGGTATCCCGCACGTGCTGATCGACGGACGGTTCGTCATGCGCGACGGGCGCCGGACGGACGTCCTGGCCGGGCGGTCCGTGCGCAGAACGCCCGTCGGCGGGTAGGGCGTTCGCCCGGGACCTTGGTCCCGGCGGGCCTCCCGTGACCGGCCCATACGATGAACGGCATGGCCGCCTTCGTCCTCCCCGCCCTCTTCTTCCTCGCCCTGTGCGTCAGCGTGTTCAAGGACCGCCGGCGCTTCCGCAACGCGGTGCTGTTCGGGCTGACCTTCGTCACCTTGTCGGCCGCCCTGCTCTTCCAGGTGACGGCGCTCCCGCCGTGGGCGGCCCTGACGATCGTCGCGCTCGCCTTCGCCGCGCCGGCGCTCGGCACGATGGCGATCGGCGGCTTCCTGATAGCCAACGGCGTGACGATGATCCGCAAGGAGGGCCGCCGGCCGGCCAACCTGCTGTCGATGTTCGCGGGGCTCGGGATCTTCGGGATGATCGCGCTGCTGATCGCCGTCCCGATGTTCCACTCCACCCTCCTGACCGGCCTGGCGGCGACCCTCACCGTGGTCGTCGCCTACGTCTCGTTCGTCTTCCTGTGCTTCCTCGGCTACGCCTTCCTCTACGGCCGGATCAAGGTGCGCGGGGACGTCGACCACGTGGTGATGCTGGGCTCCGGGCTGATCGGCGGGGACCGGGTGCCGCCGCTGCTGGCCTCGCGGCTGCGCAAGGGGCAGGAGATCTACGCGGCCCAGGTGGCCCGGGGTTCGCGCCCGCCGGTGCTGCTGGCCTCGGGCGGCAAGGGGTCGGACGAGCGGGTCGCGGAGGCGCGGGCGATGGCGGACTGGCTGATCGCCGAGGGGGTTCCGGCGGAGCACGTCACGCTGGAGGACCGGTCGCGGACCACCGAGGAGAACATGCTGTTCTCGAAGGAGATCATGCTGGCGGACGACCCGGGCTACCGGTGCGTGGTGGTCACCAACAACTTCCACGCCTTCCGGGCGGCGATGATGGCCCGCAAGGCGGGGGTGAACGGGCAGGTCGTGGGCTCGCCGACGGCGCGCTACTTCTGGCCGAGCGCCACCCTGCGCGAGTTCGTCGCGGTGTTCTGGGAGCACCGGAGGGTGAACCTGTCGATCTGCGGGGTGCTGATCGCGATCGGCGCGGCGGTGACGCTCGCGGCCGCCTGAGGCGGCCGGGCCGGGCCCCGGTGTGCGTTCGAGGTGCGTTCTTGGGGAAGGGGCCGGAAGATGGGGGCCTGGGGCACCGTAGGAGGTATCCGATGGAAAGTGAAGCCAGCGAGCAGCCCACCCGGTCGGACCGGCTCTTCACCGGCGGTGAGCGGCCGTACGACCCCGAGGACCTGGTGATGGCGACCGGCCACGACCCGACTCCGGAGCGGGTCGAGAAGGCGCGGAAGCTGATCGAGGAGAAGGGTCTGTCGGTCATCGAGCGCTATCTGCCGTAGCCGTCGGCCGGACGCGCGCTGCTGTGGGCCACGGCCCGGGGTCGCCCCCCGGGCCGTGGCCTGTCCGTGCCCCTCTGCGGAGCGGAGAGGCACGTTTCAGCACGGGAAGGGACCCGGCCCGACATGCGGGGCCGGACTGCCGCATCCAGAATCGATGAAGGCTCGTTAGCCGTAGGGGGGACGCCCTACGGAGGTCAGATGAACAGCGTCGCCGTCGCCGTCGACTGGGAGCACCCCGCGGATCCCCGCCCGGGGCCGCGGCTGGAGCACGTACGGACGTACGTGTCGAGCGGCGGCACGGACGGGCACCTGTGGCACGGGGTCCCCACCCTGCTGCTGACCACCCTCGACCGGGCCTCGGGCCGGGCGGTGCGCACCCCGCTGATCTACGGGCGGGACGAGGGCCGGCTGCTGGTGGTGGCCGCCGGTACGGGCGGGCCGCTCCACCCCGCCTGGTACGGGAACCTCGTCGCGCACCCGGAGGTCCGCGTGCAGGTGGGCCCGGTGGCCTTCGCGGCCTGGGCGCGGACGGCGAGCCCACAGGAGCGGGAGACGTACTGGGAGGCGATGACGGCGCTGTGGCCGCTGTTCGACGACTACCGGGCCACGGCCCGGCCCCGGGAGCTCCCGCTGGTGATCATCGAGGGCTGACCGGGGCGGCGACCGCGTGGTAGGTGCGGCCGGACACGGTGTACTCGCCGAGCGGGACCATGCCGAAGGCGTCCACGTGCACCCGCCAGGACGGGGCGTTGCCCTCCTCGATGAAGGCCACCAGCGCCTGCGCGCGCCCCGCCGCCGCCTCGACGGCCCTCGCGAACAGGCCCCGGGCCACCCCGTGGCCCCGGAAGGCCGCGTCCACCACCACCGGCCCGTACAGCAGCCACGGCACCTCGCTCAGCGGGCGCCCCTGCCAGGCGAGCTCCGCCTGGGCCCGCAGCAGGCCGGTCACCGCCGCCGGCGGGTGGGCCATGTCCGCGGCGACCGACAGCGCGAGGAGTCCGGCGGTCCGGCCCTGCCCGTCGTCGGCCACCAGCAGTTCGCCGGCCGCGGCCATGTCCCGCAGGGTGGCGGCGTCGAAGGTGCCCTGGACGAAGCCCTGCGCGGCGCGCTGCTCCTCGGTCAGGGCGTCGTGGTGGTTGGCGGCGAACAGCCGGGCCAGGGCGGGCGCGTCGGCCTCGGTGGCGTATCGGTAGCGCATGGCGCCGATGCTGCCACGGCGGCCTCGCGGGGGGTCCGCGCCGGGGCCCGGGATGTCACCTCGCGGCGGGCGGGGTCAGCGGTTGGTGTTGAGGAAGCCGATGACGACCGCGCCCCACCAGCAGGCCTGGGAGACCAGGGCGGTCGCGCCGCCCCAGAGCAGGAGCCCGCGGCCGGGCTCGCCGGCGGCGGAGGCGAGGCGGCGGCCCAGCAGGCCCGCCTGGAGGCCGTTGACCGTGAGGACGGCGACGAGGCCGAGCTTGGTGAGGGTCAGCGGGGAGTGGAGGTCGGGGTGCAGCATCAGCCCGCTGACCACGAGGCCGCCGAGGCCGGCCCAGATCGGCACGTGCAGCCGGGCCGTCGCGCCGACGACCTCCTCCAGGGTGCAGCGGCCGGTGGCCCACAGGAGGCCGTAGTAGTCGGCGGACAGCACCGCGCCGAAGCCGAGGACCAGCGAGGCCAGGTGCGCGAAGAGCGCCGCGGAGCGCATGGCCGCGTCCGCCTGCATGTGGAGGGAGCACCACAGTCCCGCCGCCAGGACCACCAGGGCGCACAGCGCACCCGCCGACACGGTCCACCAGGAGTCGTACAGGCGGACGGGGCGGGGGGAGAGTCTGGCGGCTGGCGTGGACATGGGGGGCGGGCTCCGGGGCGAACAGGGGCGACGCGGCACCGTCCGCCGCGTCAAAGCAAGGTAAGGCTCACCTAAAGAAGCCCGTCCGTCAATCCGGGTCCACGGGACGGGACCCACGAGGCCGGGCGGGCAGCGCCCGCCGGGGTGACGAGTGCAACACTGGAAGGACCGCCGCCCCCTCTCCCCCACCCGATCCGCAGGCCCGGGCGGCCGGCCGGCCGCCGTTTCAAAGGGTGGACGGGCGCACGACCCGTCCATCACTCGAAACGGGACATTTCACTCCTTGATGTTCGGCCGGAATGCCCAAGCGGACAAACAATGAGGCCCGTAAGCTCCCGTCATGCAGGTGATCCAGTCAACGAAACTCGCCAATGTCTGCTACGAGATCCGCGGACCCGTCCTCGAAGAGGCGATGCGGCTCGAAGCGGCAGGTCATCGCATCCTCAAGCTCAACACCGGCAACCCCGCGGCCTTCGGCTTCGACTGCCCGCCGGAGATCCTTGAGGACATGCTCCGCAACCTGGGCAACGCCCACGGGTACGGGGACGCGAAGGGCCTGCTGTCGGCCAGGCGTGCGGTCATGCAGCACTACCAGACCAAGGGCATCGACCTCGGCGTCGAGGACATCTACCTGGGCAACGGCGTCTCCGAGCTGATCCAGATGTCGATGCAGGCGCTGCTCGACGACGGCGACGAGGTGCTGGTCCCGGCCCCGGACTACCCGCTGTGGACGGCGTCCGTCAGCCTGGCGGGCGGGACCGCCGTGCACTACCGGTGCGACGAGCAGTCCGACTGGATGCCCGACCTGGCGGACATCGAGCGCAAGATCACCGACCGCACCAAGGCGCTCGTGATCATCAACCCGAACAACCCGACCGGCGCCGTCTACGACGACGAGATGCTGCGGGGCCTCACGGACATCGCGCGCCGCCACAACCTGATCGTCTGCTCCGACGAGATCTACGACCGGATCCTCTACGACGGCGCCACGCACACGAACACCGCCACCATCGCGCCCGACCTGCTGACCCTCACCTTCAACGGCCTGTCCAAGAACTACCGCGTCGCCGGCTACCGGGCCGGCTGGATGGCGGTCTGCGGGCCCAAGAAGCACGCCGCCTCGTACATCGAGGGCCTGACGATCCTCGCGAACATGCGCCTGTGCGCGAACATGCCCTCGCAGCACGCGGTGGCCACCGCGCTCGGCGGACGGCAGTCGATCGTGGACCTGGTGCTCCCGGGCGGGCGGCTGCTGGAGCAGCGCGACACGGCGTACGACCTGCTCACGCAGATCCCGGGCGTCACGTGCGTGAAGCCGAAGGGCGCCCTGTACCTCTTCCCGAAGCTGGACCCGGCCGTCTACAAGATCAAGGACGACCGGCAGATGGTCCTGGACCTGCTGCGGGCCGAGAAGATCATGGTCGTGCAGGGCACGGGCTTCAACTGGCCCGAACCGGACCACTTCCGGATCGTGACGCTGCCCAACGCCAAGGACCTCGCGGACGCGGTCACCCGCATCGGACGCTTCCTGGACGGGTACGGGCAGCACTGACGGGGGGGGCGCAGCCGCTCGTCCCAGAGTCCGGATACAGATCAACTTTAGAACGGATCCAAGGTAGGATGGTCTCCTGACCCCGCAGGAGGCCTCCTCATGTACGAGCCGATCCGCCCCAAGTCGGCCGTCCACGGCGTGGACGGCAGCCACAGCGAACCCCAGTACCCGCAGAGCAGCCGCGGCGAAGCCCTGGACATCCAGCTCGCCGGCCACCTCGCGGCCCTGCTCGCCGTCACCGACGAGCTCGGCCTGGAGGACGGCGGCGCCGCCCGCATCGCGGAGCAGGTGACCCGCCTGCGCGGTTCCCAGCCGGTACGGGTCGCCTACCCGGCCCTGTCCGACGGCGCCGACACCCTCACGCTGCACCGCCGCGCCCACGACCTCGCCGCCCGCGCCCTCCTCGTCGCCGCCTCCCGCGCCGACACCGCCGTGGCCATCCTCGCCGCCCAGCGCATGGACGCCCACGCCGCCGCCGCCAACCTGGCCGGCACCCACTGACGGCCCCGGTCCGGGGCCGCGGAGGCTCCGGACCGGGCGCCATGACCCTCCGGCCTCAATCGGGGCCGGCGTCCGCGTCAGATCGCTACGCGCTCCTCTTTTCAGGGCGTCCGCCGACCACCTGTGACTGATACCCGCACCGGAGGACGAACGGACCGCTCTGCGGAGCACCCAGGCGCGACGGATCGCTACGCGCTGCCCCCGTCTCGGCGGCTGACGGCCGTCCGGGGCGGCAAACGGGCTCAGTCCGCGCGGTTCATGCGGTTGGCGAAGGTCGAGACCGTGTACGTGCCGATACCGAGGACGACCTCCAGTGCGTTGCGTCGGGTGTAGCCGTGATCCTGGAACAGCGCCAGCTCCTCATCACTCACGGCGCCCGAGGCTGCGAGGACCTGGAGGGTGAACCGGCGTACGGCATCGAGGCGTTCGGGGTCCGGCGCCGGGCCGAGGCCGGCGAGCTTGGTCTCGTGCATGTCGATGCAGAGACCGCACTGGTTGTGGGCGGCGACGGTCAGGATGACGGTTTCGCGGGAGTGCGGGTCGAGGGTGGTCGACTCGAAGACGGTCGACCGGCTGGTGGCGCTCGGCTACGCCGAACGGATCGACGACGCCCACGATGCGCGCCGCAAGCTCGTCCACCTCACCCCGCACGGCCGGGCCGCCCTGCACCGCTCGGCTGCCATCTTCGACGAGCTGCGCAGAGAAGTGGGTCGCCACCCTCGGCGCGGAGCGCGTGCGTAGCATCGAGGGCGGGCTGCGCGAGGTCGTCCCCCCGGAGACGGCCTTCCGCCTCGATGCGACCAGCTGGCTCGGGGGCGTCTAGTCGTCCGAACGGGGCTGACCCTCGACCACGGAAGGTGCCTGATGGGCAGATCGCCGCTGATCACTCATATCTCTTGGGGAGCTATGGAGGTCGAAGGGCTCGCGGCAGGCAAGGACTTCGTGCTGTATCCCGGAGGTGGGAACCCCTGGGACTGGAACCGGCACGGCACGCGGCACGAGCCGGGGATCCAGCCCGCGGACGTGCGGGAGCTCCTTGAGCGCGGATGCACGGTCGTCGTTCTCAGCCGCGGCATGGAGCGGCGGCTGAAGACGATGCCGGAGACGCTGCGGATGCTCGAGGAAGCGGACGTCGTCGTGCACGTCGAGGAGACGAGGGCCGCCGTCGGTCTGTACAACCGGCTGGCAGCCGCGAGCGAGCCCGTCGGCGGTCTGTTCCACTCGACCTGCTGAACCCGAGACGCAGGTTACATTCAGCGCACGTCACAGACCGCCGGGGTGCCTTGTCTTAAGCCGTACGCCTCAACCTGGTCGTTGCCTGGCGGGAGGCCACGGTGTTCACCGAGGCCGAGCGCGCCGCCCTGGAGCTGACCGAAGAGGCCACCCGCATCGCCGACGCGGCCGGTGGCGTCAGCGACGAGGTCTGGGCGAATGCCGCCAAGCACTACGACGAGGACCAGCTCGCCGCCCTGGTGACCCAGATCGCCCTCATCAACGCCTTCAACCGCGGCAACGTCATCGTCCGGACCCCCGCCGGCGGCTACGAGCCCGGCCAGCACTGACGGCGGCGGCTGACCGGGGTCACCGTGTCGCGCGGAGGTTCCAGGTGGTCAGGTCGCCTTCGATCAGGCCGTAGGAACCCTCCATGTAGGAGGTCGAGGTGACCTTCAGGACGCCGATCGGGGAGTTCTCGTTGACGAGGCAGACGCTGTCGCCCTCCGCCACGACGACTTCCTTGCGCGACTGGGTCGCCAGCAGGTCCCTGCAGCCCTGGGCGGTGGGCGCCTCGGGGTTGGTCCACAGGGCGGCGGTGCCCATGACCATCATCGAGCTGGAGCCGCTGCGCCCGGCCGCGGGCCGGGTGCCCAGCTCGGACCCCTTGCGCGGCGGCACCTGCGACAGGTCGATGCCTTCCAGCCCGAGGACGATCTTGCCCGTCCACCGGACCGAGCCCGCTCCGGCGGCCCCGGTCCCGGAGGCCGAGGACGCGGTCCCGCCGGCCGGAGGCTGAGCCACGACGTTCGGCGCGGCGGCAGGCGGAACTGCCGCCGGCGCGTGCGAGTTGTTCGTGAAAGCGGCGATGGCGCTCGCCACACCGGCGATGGCACTCACCACAGCGGCGATGACACCCCAGACCTTGGCCTTGGAAGCGCCCGGAGAGGCCGGCGGAACCGGCGCGTACGGCGCGTACTGCGGCATGGCCGGCCGCTGCGACGGATCCTGCTGCACGTTGCCCCCTGAAATCCCCGATCGGCCCGCCAGTCGAGCAGCGGACCGGCGATCCCCGCGACGATAGCAATTACCGTGCGCCGTCACGAATATGGTCCCGCCTCAGCACCGCCCTCCGCTGCGGCCACCAGCCCCGGGCGGCCGCCGGACGCCGAAATCCGGGCAGCGCGTGGCGGTCTGGGGCGCGGCGCGGCGCCGGATGGCTGGGCAGGGGGGCCGGATGCCCGGCAGGCGGGACCCCGGTCAGCCCGGCTCCCCCGCCACCCGCACCACCCCGCACCACGGCACCGTCGCCGGGGCCCAGACCGGGCCCAACGCCTCGGTGCGGGCAGCCGGGGTGCCCGGGGTCAGGCCCGGGAGGCGGACCAGGGACTGGGACGTGCGGGCGTCCGGGGCAGAGGGGCGGCGGTCGCGGAACTCGACCGTGACCACGTACGAGCCCTGGCCGCCCCGGGCCTCCACCACCGCCAGCACCCGCCGGCTCTGCGGGTCGACGCGGCAGCCGGTGACCCGGACCTCCGGCGGCGGGGCGGCGGACGCCGGGCGGCCCGGGCTGCTCGCCCAGACGTACAGGCCCAGCGGGGCGAACACCAGGAGGCCGGCCAGGACCACGAGGCCGACCACCCACCCCTGCCATTTCAGTGCCATGCCCCCGATCCTCCCGGCACAGTAGGCGGCTTGCCAGCACCCACCCACTCACACAGCATTTCGAAGCGGGACCGCCTGGACACCCGCCGTTCACCCAACGCCGCGCGGAATGTGGGTTTCCGTGAGCAGGCTCCCCCCTGTGAGACGCATCCTTGGAATCGCTCTGGCGGTCCTCCTGATGGGCGGCGTGATCGCCGTCATCGTCCTCGGGGGGAACGGAACAGAGGGCACGGCAACGAAGACCGTGCGTGGCGTCATCGGATCGGAGAAGTCCGAGTTCTTCCGCGATCCCGACGTCGTCAAGGCCCTTGCAGCCAAGGGCTACAGCGTGAAGACGGAGACCTCCGGTTCCTGGGCCATGGACCAGCTGAACCTCAAGGAGTTCGACTTCGCCTTCCCCAGCAGCAGTGAGCCCGCCCAGGAGATCGAGGCCGCGGCCGGGGTGAAGGGGGCGCAGACCACCAAGCCGTTCTTCTCGCCCCTCGTCGTCATCGCCCGCGCCAACGCCGCCAAGGTCCTCGCGGACAACGGCCTGGCCAAGACGAACGGGAAGAACTCCGGCACCCTCCTCATGGAGCCGTACCTGAAGGCGGCGGGCGAGGACCGGAACTGGCAGCAGCTCTCCGGCTCCGCCGGCTTCCCTGAGCTGTCGGGCCGGGTGTTCATCAAGACCACCGACCCGGCGACCTCCAACTCCGGCGCCCTGTTCGTCGCCGCCACCTCCAACGTGGCCAACGGCAGCACGGTGGTGTCGGACGACGCCGGGATCGACCGCACCACGCCCCTCCTGCGCAAGCTCATCCAGGTCCAGGGCGCCCTGGAGCCCTCGACCGACGACCCCTTCCGGGCCTTCATCAGCGGCAGCGGCGAGCCGCTCATCCTCGCCTACGAGTCCCAGGTCGCCTCCCTCCTCCTGCAGAAGCAGACGAACGCCGAGGTCGCCGGCATGGTCGTGCTCTACCCGGACACCACCGTCAACTCCCCGCACACCTTCGTCCCCCTCAACGACAAGGCCAAGGAGCTCGGCACGCTCCTCGCCACCGACCCGAAGCTCCGCGAGCTGGCCGTCCGCCACGGGTTCCGTCCCCAGGAGGGCGTCGCCGAGTTCACGGCCGCCACCGCGCCCTACGCGGGCTACCTCAACCCCAACCTGGCCGGCATCCGGCAGGTGGGCGCTCCGACCGTCAAGGTCCTGATGGCGCTGGCCGCCCGCACGAAGGGATAGGGGGACCCCAGATGACACTGACACCGCCCGAGGGCGACGACCCGCTCGTCCTCACCGCGCCCGAGCCCGTCGCCGCCGTCCCGCGGGAGCGGGCCTCCGGCCTCGTCCCGCTCGCCGACGACGTGCGCGACGAGATGTCCCGCCGGGCCGGGGAGTACGTCGGCCGGCTCGCCGGGATCGACGCGCGCTCCCCCGAGTTCGCCACCCGCATCGACGACATCACCGCCCTCGGCTCCGCCGACATGCGCACCGCCGCCCACCAGTCCAACCGGATGCTGGAACGAGCGGTACGTTCCCTGGGCTCCGACGGGAGCGGCGACGCCCAGGCCCGGGTCGCCGGCTCCCTCGTCGAGCTGCGCCGCACCGTCGAGGACCTCGACCCGCAGGCCGGCGCCCCCGCCAAGGGGGCCCGCAGGCTGCTGGCGAAGCTGCCCGGCGGCAACCGGTTCCGCGACCACGTCGCCAAGTACGCCTCCTCCCAGGACACCCTCAACCGGATCGTCGGCGCGCTGCGCGGCGGCCAGGACGAGCTGCGCCGCGACAACGCCGCCCTGCACACCGAGCGGACCCGCCTGTGGGAGACCATGGGCAAGCTCCAGGAGTACGCGGTCCTCACCGAGGCCCTGGACGCCGCCGTCGAGCAGCGGATCACCGAAGCGGAGCGCACCGACCCGGCGCAGGCCGACGCCCTCCGCTCCGACGTGCTGTTCCCCGTCCGCCAGAAGCACCAGGACCTGCTGACCCAGCTGGCCGTCTGCGCCCAGGGCTACCTGGCCATGGACGTGGTCCGGCGCAACAACGACGAGCTGATCAAGGGCGTCGACCGGGCCGCGACCACCACGGTCTCGGCGCTGCGCATCGCGGTGATGCTGGCCTCGGCCCTGGACAGCCAGCGCACGGTGATCGAGCAGGTCAACGCCCTGCGCGGCACCACGGAGGACCTGATCCGGGGGAACGCGGAGATGCTGGCCACCCAGAGCGGGGAGATCCAGCGGATCGCCGCGGACCCGGCGGTCGGGGCGGAGACGCTGCGTACGGCCTTCGCGCAGATCTACCGGACCCTGGACACGATCGACTCCTTCAAGGCCCAGGCCACCGAGAGCATGGCGGCGACGGTCGAGTCCCTGACGGGCGAACTCCAGGCGGCCTCCGCCTACCTGGCCCGTACCCGTACGCCGAGCGCCCTGGAAGGCGGCAAGGAATGAAGCGGCACACCGCGCGCATGCGCAGACGTCTCGCGGCGGCCGTCGCCCTGACCGCGACCCTGCTGGGCGCGGCGGCCTGCACGGAGGAGAAGCCGGACGACGGCACGTCCGCCGGCCCCCGGAAGCCGGCCGCCTCGTACAAGGAGGGCAGGCTGCGCGTCCTGGCCTCCAGCGAGCTCGCCGACATGGCGCCGGTCCTGAAGGACGCCTCGGCCGCCACCGGTGTCTCCGTCGACTTCACCTGGTCGGGGACGCTCGACGCGGCCGAGCAGGTGTCCTCGGGCAAGGCGGACGGGGCGTACGACGCGATCTGGCTCTCCTCCAACGACTACCTGCGCCTGCGTCCCGAAGCGGCCGCCAAGCTGGCGAACGAGACCCCGGTGATGTCCTCCCCGGTGGCCATCGGCGTCAAGCCGGAGGCCTTGGCCCGGCTGGGGTGGAAGCCGCAGGAGGTGACCTGGGCGGCGGTCGAGGAGGCCGTCGCCGCCGGGAGGCTGACGTACGGGATGACGGACCCGGTCCGCTCCAACTCCGGTTTCTCCGCGCTCGTCTCCGTCGCGTCGGGCCTGTCGGGAGCGCAGGCGGCCCTCACCGACGAGGACGTGAAGAAGGCCCAGCCCCGTCTGAAGGGCTTCTTCAACGGGCAGAAGCTGACCTCCGGTTCCTCCGGCTGGCTCGCGACGGCCTACGCCAAGCGCGGGGACGTCGACGCCCTGGTGAACTACGAGTCCGTCCTGCTCTCCATGAACAGGGACACGAAGACGACGGCGCCCCTGACCGTGATCCGCCCCAAGGACGGCGTGGTCACCGCGCACTACCCCCTCACCCTCCTGACCTCCTCCCCCGCCGGGGCGCGGGAGTCCGGCCGGCGCCTGACGGAGTACCTGCGGGGCGACGCGGCGCAGCGGGCCATCACCGAGAAGACCTTCCGCCGCCCCGTCGCGGCCGGGGTGGCCCCGGCCCCGGGGCTGGACGCGGAGAAGCGGCGCGAGCTGCCCTTCCCCGGTACGCGGTCCGTCGCCGACGGGCTGCTGGCCTCGTACGAGAACGAGCTGCGCCGCCCCTCCCGCACGGTGTACGTCCTCGACACCTCCGGTTCGATGGCGGACGACAACCGCATCGGACGGCTGCGCACGGCGCTGACGGACCTGACCGGGACGGGGAGTTCGGGTCCCGGGCAGCGGTTCAGGGACCGTGAGGAGGTGACGCTCCTGCCGTTCGGCGACGGGGTGAAGCAGGTGCTGACGCACGTCGTGGAGCCCGGGAACCCGGGCCCGGCCCTGGATGCGATCCGGGGGGACGTGAAGTCCCTGCGCCCCGAGGGCGGGACGGCCGTCTACGGCAGTCTGAAGGCCGCCTACCAGCACCTGGGGAAGGGGAACGCCGACGCGTTCACCTCGATCGTGCTGATGACGGACGGGCAGAGCGGGGACAAGGTGCAGGACTTCGACTCCTTCTACGCCGGCCTGCCCGAGGGCCAGAAGCACACGCCGGTCTTCGCGGTGCTGTTCGGGGACTCGGACCGCAAGGAGCTCAGCCACATCACCGAGCTGACGGGCGGCCGGCTCTTCGACGCCACCAACGGCAACGGCTCGCTGGACGGGGCCTTCGAGGAGATCCGTGGCTACCAGTAGGCCCGGTAAGGGCAATGGACCCCAGAGGCCCCACACGGCCCTGAAGAGCGCGCTCGGCTATCTGGAGTCGAAGAAGAACCTGGCCGGCAGCGCCTGCGGTCTCGCCGGTCTGGCCCTGACCGTGGCCGGGGTGGCGGGCACGTACTGGCCGGTGGTGATCGCGGGCCTGTACGGGGCGGGGGCGCTGATCGCCCCGCCCGAGCGGGCTCCGGTACCGGTGTTCCCGGGCACGGCCGAGCAGTTGGACGGCGTACGGGAGGACCTGGGCCGGCTGCGGGACTACGTGGCGGAGGTGGAGCTCCCGCCGGCCGCCGAGGGCAAGCTGGGCGAGCTGCTCGACCTGTACGCGGCGCTGCTGGAGCCGGGCTGGGGCACGGAGGCCCTGGCCACGGAGCCGGACGCGGTGCACGCGCTGTCGCGGGCGATCCGGCTGGACGTGCCGGAATGCGTGGACACGTACAACCGGACCCGCTGGTGGACCCGGCTGACGCCGGGCGGGGAGTCGCCGGAGCGGCACCTGGAGCGGCAGCTGTCGGTGCTGTTCGACGAGGCGGAACGCCTGACGGCGGGCCTCCAGGACAGGGAGGCCCGCCGTCAGCAGACGCACACGACCTATCTCGAAGAGCGCGGACGCTCCTGAGAGCCGCGACGGGCGGCGGCCGGGACAGTGACCCCTCGCCCGTCGGTCAGGCGTGTGCTGCGATGGGAAAGCCTTGGTCGGGGATTCCCACAGCGGTGGGAGAACCTTGGTCGGGGACTCCCACGTTCAGCTGCCCTGCGGCGCAGTGCCGTGCAATGCGGCGCAGGGCAAGTCGGTTCAGCCCAGGCGCTCGACCAGGGCGTGGTACTGCTCCCACAGCTCCTTCGGCGTGTGGTCGCCGTAGGTGTTGAGGTGCTCGGGGACCAGGGCGGCCTCCTCGCGCCACACGTCCTTGTCGACGGTGAGGAGGAATTCGAGGTCCTCGTCGGAGATGTCGAGGCCGTTCAGGTCCAGGGCGGCCTTCGTCGGCAGGATGCCGATCGGGGTCTCGACGCCTTCGGCGTTGCCGTCGAGGCGGCCGACGATCCACTTCAGGACGCGGCTGTTCTCGCCGAAGCCCGGCCACACGAACTTGCCCGCGTCGTTCTTGCGGAACCAGTTCACGTAGTAGATCTTCGGGAGCTTGGTCTGGTCCTTGTCGGCCGCGACCTTGACCCAGTGGGCCATGTAGTCGCCCATGTTGTAGCCGCAGAACGGCAGCATCGCGAACGGGTCGCGGCGCAGCTCGCCGACCTTGCCCTCGGCGGCGGCGGTCTTCTCGGAGGCGATGTTCGAGCCGATGAAGACGCCGTGGTTCCAGTCGAAGGACTCGGTGACCAGCGGGACGGCGGAGGCGCGGCGGCCGCCGAAGAGGATCGCGGAGATCGGGACGCCCTTGGGGTCCTCCCACTCGGGGGCGATCGTCGGGCACTGCGAGGCCGGGACGGCGAAGCGGGCGTTGGGGTGGGCCGCCGGGGTGTCGCTGTCCGGGGTCCAGTCGTTGCCCTTCCAGTCGATGAGGTGCTTCGGCGCCTCTTCGGTCATGCCCTCCCACCACACGTCGCCGTCGTCGGTGAGCGCGACGTTGGTGAAGACGGTGTTCGCGTACATCGTCTTCATGGCGTTGGCGTTGGTGTGCTCGCCGGTGCCGGGCGCGACACCGAAGAAGCCGGCCTCGGGGTTGATCGCGTAGAGGCGGCCGTCCTCGCCGAAGCGCATCCAGGCGATGTCGTCGCCGATGGTCTCGACCGTCCAGCCGGGGATGGTCGGCTCCAGCATGGCGAGGTTCGTCTTGCCACAGGCGGAGGGGAAGGCGGCCGCGACGTACTTCGCCTCACCCTGCGGCGGGGTCAGCTTGAGGATCAGCATGTGCTCGGCGAGCCAGCCCTCGTCGCGGGCCATGACGGAGGCGATGCGCAGCGCGTAGCACTTCTTGCCGAGCAGGGCGTTGCCGCCGTAGCCGGAGCCGAAGGACCAGATCTCGCGGGTCTCCGGGAAGTGCGAGATGTACTTGGTGGTGTTGCACGGCCACGGGACGTCGGCCTCGCCCTCGGCGAGCGGAGCGCCGAGGGTGTGGACGGCCTTGACGAAGAAGCCGTCGGTGCCGAGCTCGTCGAGGACGGCCTTGCCCATGCGGGTCATGGTGCGCATGGCGACCGCGACGTAGGCGGAGTCGGTGATCTCGACGCCGATCGCGGAGAGCTCGGAGCCGAGGGGGCCCATGCAGAAGGGCACGACGTACATCGTGCGGCCCTTCATGGAGCCGCGGAAGATGCCCTTCTCCCCCGCGAAGCCCCCCTCACCAGTGAAAAGGGCCTTCATCTCGGAAGGAGCCTTCCAGTGGTTGGTCGGGCCCGCGTCCTCCTCCTTCTCGGAGCAGATGAAGGTCCGGTCCTCGACGCGCGCGACGTCGGACGGGTCGGAGGCGGCGTAGTACGAGTTCGGGCGCTTGGTCTCGTCGAGCTTCTTGAACGTGCCCTTGGCGACGAGCTCCTCGCACAGGCGCTCGTACTCGGCTTCGGAGCCGTCGCACCAGACGACGCGGTCGGGCTGGGTGATCGCCGCGATCTCGTCGACCCAGGAGATCAGCTCCTGGTGCGTCGTCGGGAGGGAAGGGGTGGGAGCCGCGTTGTCGCGCGCCACGATTGCTCCTTGTTGAGGGGTTTGTTTGGTGTATGCCCCGTGGGGGCCGCGACCCGGACGCTTCGCGCTCCGCTCATCCGGTGTCGACCGCACTCATCTGATCATCCGGTGCGTGTGCGCATATGTCCAGGGGGCCTCTCACGTGAGCATCGCCACGTCAGTCAATCTTCCGTAAAGAGGACTAACGGAAACCTACGGACCCGTAGGTAGCATGACGGCCATGACTTCTGACGCCGCTGCCCTGGCGGCCGCACCACCCGAACGCGCAGCTCCGGAGGCCAAGCCGCTGATGCGCGGCTGGCTGCACACCGGAATGTTCCCGGCCGTGGTGGTCGCGGGCCTGGTGCTGATGGCCTTCACCGACTCGACGCGGGCGCGGGTCGCGTGCGGGGTGTACATCCTCACCGCCTGCCTGCTCTTCGGTGTCAGCGCGGTCTACCACCGCGGTACCTGGGGCCCGCGCGGCGAGGCCGTCCTGCGGCGCCTCGACCACGCCAACATCTTCCTGATCATCGCGGGCACCTACACCCCGCTCACGGTCCTGCTGTTGCCGGACTCCACCGGGCGGATCCTGCTGTGGGCGGTGTGGCTCGCGGCCGCCGCCGGCATCGCCTTCCGCGTCTTCTGGGTCGGCGCCCCGCGCTGGCTCTACACCCCCTGCTACATAGCGATGGGCTGGGCCGCCGTCTTCTTCCTGCCCGACTTCATGCGCACCGGCGGCATCGCCGTCCTGGTGCTGGTGGTCGTCGGCGGCCTCCTCTACAGCGCGGGCGGGGTCATCTACGGGATCAAGCGCCCGAACCCGTCCCCCCGCGTCTTCGGCTTCCACGAGGTCTTCCACTCGCTGACGCTGGCGGCCTTCGTCGCCCACTACGTCGGCATCTCGCTGGCCGCCTACTCGCACTGAGCCGGGCGGCGCCGCCGTCAGCCCAGCCGGGCCCGGGCGAGGGCGGTCAGCACGGCCCGGGTCTTGGTCTCGCCCGTCGGCGGCGGGACCAGGCCCCGCTCCTTGAGGCCGGCCGCGAGCAGGTCCTGGGCCGCGGCCGCCTCTGCGAGGTCCGCACGGACCGACACCTCCAGGAACCGCAGCCCGCCGTCGGTGGTCCACTCCTCGAACGCCACGGATCCGGGCAGCCCGTCCCAGTCCTGCTTCCACTTCACGGCGTGCACCGGGCCCAGCGCGATGAGCCCGCCCGGGTCCTCGCCGTCCGCGCGGGCCGCCTCCAGCAGCTCCCGCTGCGGGTGGCCCAGCAGCTCGCCGAGGGGGCCGCGTTCCGCTTCGAGGGCCTCCTCGAAGTCCCGCTCGGCCTCCAGCGAGGCCGACAGGACGGGGGTGAACGCCGGACCGGCCCGGTCCTCCTCGACCCTGAACTCCCAGTGCTTCTCCTCCCGCTCCCGCTGCCATTCCTCCGGGAGCTCGGGACACGGGCGCAGCTTCACGGTGAGGTCCGCCTTCCGCTTCGCCTCCGGCCCGCCGCCCCGGTCCCGCCGCAGGCGCAGGATCAGCCCCCGCTCCAGCAGGGGCAGCAGCACCGCGCCGCCGGCCCCCCGGGCCGGCCGGTCCCAGAAGTGGACGGCCCGCTCGCGCCCCTCCTGGCCGCCCAGGCCGAGGGCGTCGAACGCCGCCCCGGCCTCCGCCCCGACGAAGCTGATCTTGAGTTCTGCGGCCTCGGCCGCCGGGAACTGCCTCATGGTGCTGTTATCGCACGGCGGGCCGGACCCCGCATTCCGGCCGCGCATACGGCCGGGGGCCCCGCCGCGGTGTGCGGCGGGGCCCCGGGAGCCGAACGCGGTCAGCAGGTGCGGCCGTCCCCGTCCGGGTCGAGGCGCAGCGGGTCGCTGCCGTTGACCTTCATCCGCTGCGGGAACCGGTGCGCCGCCAGCCAGTCGCAGCGGGCCTGCGTGGTCTTCTTCACCTCGGCCGGGAAGGCCGTCGGGACGCACACGTTGACCGTGCCGTAGTGCCGGTCGCAGCCGGCCACGGCGGGCGCGACCGGGGCGGAGTTCCGCTGCGGCGGGTTCTCCTTCGGCGCGGCCAGCTCGTTGGCGAACGCGTGCTCGTGCGGGGCGGGCTGCTGCTGTGCGGCGGCCGCCGTGAGCGAGGGGGCCCCGCCCAGGTGGATCCAGGTGGCGACGGACGGGATGCCGGCCGCGTCGACCCCGAAGAGCATGTACCAGCCGGGCGGCGCCAGGTTGGGATTGCTGGTGACGTTGAGGTCGATGGTGGTGTTGTTGACCACGGTCATCGGCAGGTCGACGAACCGCTGGTTGGGGTCGGAGGAGTGGGTGACCGCCGCCGGGCGGATGAGCTCCGCCTTGGCGATGGGCCGGTTGACCGTGATCCGCTGGGTGTCCCCGTACACCCACTCCGTGTCGATCACGGAAGTGAGCTGCGGGCGCGCCCCCTTGAACAGGTACGGCGGGGTGTAGACCGACACGGCGTGGTTGTACGTGCCGTTGCCGGGGTTGTCGCCGACCGACATGACCCGGCCGTCGGGCAGCAGGAAGGCGCCCGAGTGGTACGTGCGCGGGATCGGGTCGGTGGCCAGGCCCGCCTGGTAGGTGTTGCTCGCCGGGTCGAAGAACGAGGCCTCGAAGACCGGGTCGGCCCGGTCGTGCAGCCCGCCGCCGGTCTCCAGCACCTTGCCGTCGGGCAGCAGGACGGCGGAGACGTACATCTTGCCCTCGGCCCCGGTCTGCGGGCGCTTGCCCGCTCCGGTGTCGACGAGGCCCTGGGGCAGGTCGGGGCCCGCGGTGTAGGCGGGGCTGGGCTTCTTCAGGTCGATGATGTCGGTGAGCCGGTTCGCCGCCGGGTTGGTCTCGTTGTTGCCGCCGCCGACGGTCAGGACCCGCTGGTCCTGGGCCGGGGGCAGCAGGACGCTCGCCGACTCGTCGCGCTCGTCCTTCTTGCGCAGTCCGGGCACGTCGGTGACGGTGTTGGCGCCGTAGTCGTAGACCGAGGAGCCGGAGCCGGCGGTGCCGTTGCCGAAGGTGTGGCTGCCGGAGTAGAAGAGCCGGCCGTCCTGCATGAGGATCATCGACGGGTACAGGCCCCAGTACGACCAGGTCTGGTTGACCTCGTTCATCGGCAGCCACTTGTTCTGCGCCGCCGAGAACTTCTCCGCGGTGACGTTGCCGGTGGAGTCCTCCTTCAGCCCGCCGAAGGAGATCACGTCGCCGTTGCCGAGGAGGGTGGCGGACGGGTACCAGTGGCCGCCGTTCATGTCGTTCGTCCTGGTGTAGGTCTCGGTGGCCGGGTCGAAGACGTAACTGTCCTTCAGCCCCTGGTAGCCGATCTTGCCGTCGGCGGAGGGGTAGCCCTTGTTGCCGCTCATCACCAGCACCCGGCCGTCGGCCAGCTGCACGTGCCCGGAGCAGAACATGTCCACCGGCGTCGGGATCGTCTTGACCGTCCCGGCGACCGGGTCGTAGACGGCGGAGGTGAAGGTCCCGGCGTTGAACTGGGAGATGTCGTTGCCGGATCCGGCGATCAGCAGCACCTTGCCGTTCTTCAGGACCACGGCGTGCATCGAGCGCACCGGGTTCTGGGTGCCCATCACCTCCCACTTGCCCTTGGCGCACTCCTCGGCGGTGCCCGTGCAGGTGGGCTGCGCCGGGACGGCGCCGACCTCCTCCAGCGCGTAGTCGTCGCTGGTGAGGGTGCCCACCCCATAGACGGACAGCCCCCAGGCGATCTTGTCGGTGTTGGGCGGGACGGCGGGCGTACGGACCTGGGTGCGCGACCAGGCGGCGCTGACCGGCGGGTTCTGCAGGTCGGTCCAGTACTGCCAGCCGGCGGCGGTGTCGTGGCGGAAGACGGTCACCGCCACGTCCGGGGTGTTCGACTTGTACCAGGCGGACAGGTCGTACTGCCTTCCGGGTACGACGGTGGGGGCGCAGGTGGTGTTCTCGGTGACCAGGGCCTTGCGGTCGCCGTCGACGCGGCGGGTGAGCATGACCTTCATGGCCTTGGTGCCGCTGTGGGCGTCTTCGACGGTGGCGAAGGTGAAGTCGTTGTCGCCCCAGCCGGATTTGGACCAGCAGGACGGCATGTCGGAGCCGGGCGCGCCGGCGGTCTCGAAGCCGGGATTGGTGAGCAGGTTGGGCGGTCCGGCCGTGGCCTGCTGTGGGGCGGTGAGCAGCAGGCCGGTGGTCATCGCCCCGACGGCGGCCAGCGCGGCCCTGCGCCCTGCCCTCCGTCGGATCGTCCTTCGCATGCGGTGGTCCTTTCGGTGCGGCTCAACTCCTGGTCGTGGTACGGGTACGGGCCGCCGCGCGTGGCCCGCGCGGCAGGTAGACGAGGGCCTCGGTGGCGGCGAAGCGCAGGACGAAGGTGGTGACCAGCGCCAGGGCCGTCGCGGGCAGGACCTCCAGGCCGAACCGGCCGACGAACAGCGCGATCAGCGGGATGCGCAGCAGCAGGTCGGCGTTGGCGAGGAGGGCGAAGCGTCCGACGCGGTCGGCCCAGTGGCGGTGCCGGCGGCGGTCGCGGAAGAGGAGGGTCTCGATGAGGAGGAAGTTCCACAGCACCCCGGCCTGGTTGGCCACGACCTCGGCGGCGAGGTAATGCATCCCGGCGTGGGTGAGCAGCCAGAGCGCGAGGAGGTTGGGGACGAAGCCGGAGAGGCCGATCAGGCCGAAGCCGATCATCCGGGCGAGCGGGCTCGCCGAGCGCAGGGCGGCCAGGTGCGTCAGGAAGCGCAGGCCCTCGCGGGCGGTGGACTTGGACTCCCCCGCGAAGCGGTCCTGGAAGACGAAGGGGACCTCGGCGGTCTTCTGCGGCCGGCAGCGGACGGCCAGCTCCAGCAGGATCTTGTAGCCGAGGGGTCGGAGCGCGTCGGCGGTGACGGCGCGGCGGCGCATGGCGAAGAAGCCGCTCATCGGGTCGCTGATCCCGCGCAGGGCGCGCGGGAAGAGCCCCTTGGCCAGCCAGGTCGCGCCTCGGGAGACGGCGACGCGGTAGCCGCCGGCGAGCCCGGCCCGGCTGCCGCCGGGGAGGTAGCGGGAGGCGACGACGAGGTCGGCCCCGGTGCGGTCGCCCTCGCCGACCAGTGTGGGGACCAGCTGCGGGGGGTGCTGCAGGTCGGCGTCCATGACGACGATCCAGTCGGAGCCGGCCCGGGCGATCCCCTCGACGACGGCCCCGCCCAGGCCCCCGGAGGGGCTGTCGCGGTGCAGCACGTCGACGGGGAAGGGGCAGTCGGCGGCGGCCTTCTCGATCGCGGCCGGGGTGTCGTCGGTGGAGTCGTCGACGAACAGCACCTCGCAGGGCGGGGTCGCGGGCAGGCAGGCGCAGAGCTGCCTGAGCAGCTCCGCCACGTTGGCGGACTCGTTGAAGGTGGGGATGATCAGGGTGACGCCGCCCGAGGTGGAGGACACCGGCGGAGTGTCGACTTCCGGATCGTCCAGGGCGTGCGGGGGCCACAGGTCCTCGCTCATGGTGGTTCAGCTCCCACTCTCGCGGTCGGTGCGGCGGATCTCGATACGGTCCTCGCCCGTACCGAAGACGGCGACCGCGGTCGAATGCTCCAGAGCAGCCTTCACCGTGGGCAGGTCCACCGCGTCGCGACGCACGGTGGGCGAGGAGACTATGTAGTCGATGTCCCGCCAGCCGCGCGGCAGGGTCTTGGTGACGGCCGGGTCGAGGTCCGCCTTGTAGAACCAGATGGCGCCCGGTCCGGGTGCAAAGCCGTGGTGAACAGCATCGAGCCAGAGCGCGTCGTCGACGAGGACGCGGGTCTTCGCCGGGTCGGGCACCTCGCGGCCCAGCCAGGCCGCGGCCTGCCGGTAGGGGGCGTTGGCGTCGGCCGTGAGGGCGGTGCGGTTGCCCTCGTACCAGCGGGGCAGCACGTACGCGGCCGCCGCCACCGCGAGGACGCCGACCAGGGTCCGGCGCGCGTACACCAGGGCCCGCCGCTCCCCGGGGCTGCTGCGCCGGCGCAGGACGGCGTGGGTGACGCTGGCCGCGGCGGCGGCGAGGACCAGGGCGAGGAAGGGCAGGGCCTGGATCACGTACATGGCGGGGAGGTAGCCCGAGGGCCGCATCGCCACCACCGCGAGGATCACGGCGGCCAGGGCCGGACCCGCGAGGGCGCGAGCGGTCACCGACCAGCGACGGGTGACCAGCAGCAGGACGGCGCCGGCCAGCCCGCCCAATGGCAGGACGGTGTCGTAGTACAGCCAGGACTCGAAGACCCCGTGGGAGCCGGAGCCGGGGTCGAGGATGAAGCCGGAGCCGGGGCGGCTCATCTGGTAGGTGATGCCGTCGATGAGGGAGACGTGCCCGGCGCCGGGCAGCAGTTCGTCGTTGAGCAGGGCGTACAGCGGGTACGAGAGCCCGATCAGGGCGCAGGCGGTGATGGCTCCGGTGACGGCGAACTTGCGGGTGTCGCGGTGACTGTGGCGCCACATCGTCACCAGCAGCGCCGGGAGCACCACCAGCATCGTCTCCTTGGTCAGGACGGCGGTGGCGGCCGCCAGGCCCGAGCCGAAGTGGTGCCACAGGTGCCGGCTGGGGGACGCGGCGAGGCAGAAGGCCAGCAGCATCCACATCACGGCGAGGTTGTCGAGGAAGATCTCCCGCTGGAGGACCACGGAGAGCGGCGACAGCCCGAACAGCCCCATCGCCAGCCCGGCCGCCCAGCGCGGCAGCCACAGCCGGCGCGCCAGCACGTAGATCAGTACGGAGCTCGCGGCGGAGACGGCCAGCATCGAGAAGCGCATCGGCGCGACCGTCATCCAGTCGGGCACGAGGAGGGACGGCAGCCAGGTCAGGGCGGCGACCTGTATCCAGCCGAGCGGCGGGTGGTCGTACCAGTACGTGTAGTGCGCGAGGCCGTCGCCCTGCTGGACCGCCCACGCCTGGGCGAGGTAGGTGCCCTCGTCGTCGCTCAGGGTCGGGAAGTTCGTGATGTTCCAGCCCTGGACGAGGACGATCACCAGGAGCAGGACCCCGCACAGGATCAGGTCGGGGCGCGAGGAGCGGAAGCGGACCAGCGGGCGGACCGGGGCGGGCGGGCGCGCGCCGGGACCGCCGGCGGTGCCGGTGCCGGTGCTGCCGGGGGCCTCGCCGGGCAGGCGGCGGACGGGGAGCTGCGCGGTGCCCGCCGCTGCGGGCAGTGCTCCGGGCTGGGGATCAGTGGCCGTGGGCACAGTGGCGGTCACCGGTGGCTGTCCTCTCGGGTCGCGGAGGCGGAGGCGCCGGCGGTCTCCAGGTGGGCGCCGGTGTGGCTGGTCAGCTCCCATTCGTTGCGGCCGCGCTGCTCGCGCCAGACCGCCCGGATCGCGGCGCCCGCCAGCATCACCTGGTAGAAGGGCCCGCCGACGATGAGCTTGAGGTAGTGCACGAAGCGCACGCGCAGCCCGTACTGGCGGCCGAAGTCGTGCAGGCCGACGATCTCGAAGACGAAGGTCACCATCGCGGTGATCATGGGGAGGAAGGTGATGATCGCGATGCCGACGGGCACGTCGAGGAAGACGGCGACGGCGAAGTTGACCGGGATGATCACCCCGGAGGTCGCCTGCATGAACGGGGTCATCAGCGTGTAGCGGGCCAGCCAGCGCTGGCCGCGGCCGGGCAGCTGCTGCCAGTCCCTCTTCCGGTAGACCTGCAGGAAGCCCTGGTTCCAGCGGGTGCGCTGCTTGAGCAGGCTCATCAGCGAACCGGGGGTCTCCTCGCGGGTGACCATGTCGGAGTCGTAGGCGACGACCACCTTCTTGCCGACCGAGGAGAGCCGTACGCCCAGGTCGCAGTCCTCGGCGAGGCAGTTCTGGTCCCAGCCGCCGGCCGCGCGCAGCACCTCGGTGCGGACGAAGACGGTGTTGCCGCCGAGCGGGATGAACCCCTTCTCGGCGTGCAGGTGGAGGCGGGAGCGGAACCAGAAGAAGTACTCCAGGCAGTTGCGCAGGCTGTACCAGCTGGAGTGGAAGTTGATGAGCTGGACGCCGCCCTGGACCACGTCGGCACCGGTGGCGCGGAAGGCGTGGTCGACGTGGGAGAGCAGCTGGGGGTGGACCTGGTCCTCGGCGTCGAAGACTCCGACGATGTCGCCCCGGCAGTGCGGGAGGGCGGTGTTGAGGGCCTTCGGCTTGTTCTTGGTCTCGTTGTGGTCGACGACGACCCGTACCCGCTCGGGCGCGCGGGCGGCGGCGCGGTCGGCGACGGCGGCGGTCTCCGGGTCGTCGTGGCCGACGATCACGATGATCTCGTAGTCGGTGTGACCGGACTCCAGGAGCCGGTCGATGGTGTGTTCCAGGACGGCCTGTTCGTGCCGGGCGGGCAGCAGGAGCGAGAAGGCCAGCCGGTCCCCGCCTTCGGGGCGGTCGAAGCGGGTCGAGGCCAGCGTCTCGGGCGTGCGCCAGGCGTGCATCTGCCACCACAGGGTGAAGGCGGCCATCCAGAAGAGCGCAAGAGAAATGGCGGATATAACGACAGAGGTGAACAAACCGTCCCCCACAGACATGCCGCAACCCCAGGCGGCGACCGGCAAACACCCCGGAGACGCGGCGCGGGCCCCCCGGCCCGCCGTCTCCGTTCCCCCTCGTGCGCACCCCCCAGTGCGCGTCTCGGTGACTCCCGAAGACACGAGACTAGGCAGCGCGTGTGAAGCTGAGGCGCTGTCCAGTTAAAAACCACGTTTCCGAGTTGACGTGGGGCAACCGGAATTGACGCTACTCCTGACGTTTCAGGGACGAACCGCACCCAACTGATCAGCCAGCTCGACCGGTTCGGTCGTAGGCCGTGCGCAGACGAAGTGCCGGCACACGTACGCCGTCGGAAGGTCGCGCACGAGTGTGCGCTCGGCCAGAAGGGGGAACTCCCCACCGCTCCCGTCCGCACCGCGCGGCAGTCCGACCGCCACCACCGCCCCGGGAGCCGTCCCCAGCAACGCCGTCCGGTGCAGGGCCGCCGTCGCCGGATCGTCGGGGTGCCCGACCACGGCCACCTCGCGGGGCCCGTCGACGAGCGCCTCCGCCACCGCCAGGCCGTGCCCGATGAAGCGCGGGGCGCGCGGCCCGAGGGCCTGTACCACCCCGAGCGCCCGCTCGGCCGCCTCGCGGTGGGGCTGCGAGCCGGTGTGCGCGGCGTACGAGAGGAGCGCTCCGGCGGCGGCCGTCCAGCCGGAGGGGGCGGCGGTGTCGGTGGGGTCCTGGGGGCGGCGGATCAGCTGCTCGGCGTCGTGCGCGGTGTCGTACAGCGACCCGTCCTCGGCGGTGAACCGGGCCATGACCAGGTCGACGAGGAACCCGGCGAACTCCAGCCACACCCCCTCCCCGGTGACGGAGGCCAGGGTCAGGAACCCCTCGGCGACGTCCCCGTAGTCCTCCAGCACCCCGGCGTTCGCTCCGACGCGCCCGTCCTTGCTGGTCCGCGCCAGCCGGGCCGTGCCCCCCGTCGCGTCGAAGTGCACCCGCACGAGCAGATCGGCGGCCTCGATGGCCCGCTCGACCAGGTCGGGCCGTTCGAAGAAGGCCCCGCACTCGGCGAGGGCGGCGATGGCCAGCCCGTTCCAGGCGGCGACGACCTTGTCGTCCCGCCCGGGCGCGGGCCGCCGGCCGCGCTCCGCCAGCAGCCGCTCCCTGATCGAGGCGATCCGCGCCGCCTCCACCACGGGCCCGTCCTGCGGCAGTTGCAGCACCGACCTGCCGTGCTCGAAGGTCCCCTCCCCGGTGACCCCGAAGTACGCGGCGGCCAGCTCCCCGTCGGCCTCCCCCAGCGCCTCGTCCAACTGGGCGGGCGTCCAGGCGTAGTAGGCCCCCTCGACGTGCCGCCCGCTCTCCGGGTCCTCACTGTCGGCGTCGAGCGCGGAGGCGAACCCGCCCTCCCCGGTGCGCAGTTCCCGCACCATGAAGTCGGCGGTCTCCAGCGCGACCCGCCGCGCGAGGTCCGACCCGGTGGCCCGCCACAGATGCGCATAGACCCGGCACAGCAGCGCGTTGTCGTACAGCATCTTCTCGAAGTGCGGCACGACCCACTCCCGGTCCACGGAGTACCGGGCGAACCCCCCGCCGAGCTGGTCGTAGATCCCGCCCCGGGCCATGGCCTCGCAGGTGTCGGCCGCCATCTGCAGGGCCCCCTCGGACCCGGTCCGGGCGTGGTGGCGCAGCAGGAACTCCAGCACCATGGACGGCGGGAACTTCGGCGCCCCGCCGAACCCGCCGCGCACGGCGTCGTACTCCCGCGTCAGCCCGAGCAGCGCCCGCCCCAGCTCCTCGGGCCCGGGCCGCCCGGCCTTCCCGTAGTCCAGCTGCCGCCCGGCGAGGTCCCGCACGATCCGCTGCGCCACCTCGGCCACCTCCTCGGGCCGCCCGACCCAGGCACCCCGTACGCCTTCGAGCACCTGCATGAAGGAGGGCATGCCGTGCCGGGGCTCGGGCGGGAAGTAGGTGCCGAAGTAGAAGGGCTCGGCGTCGGGCGTGAGGAACACGGTCATGGGCCAGCCGCCCTGCCCGGTCGCCGCCTGCACGGCCTCCATGTAGACGGCGTCGACGTCGGGCCGCTCCTCGCGGTCGACCTTGATGTTGACGAAGTGCTCGTTCATGTAGGCGGCGGTTAGTTCATCTTCGAAGCTTTCGAAGCTAAAAACATGACACCAGTGACAACTCGAATAGCCGACGCTGAGGAGTACAGGCACCCCGCGCTCTCGCGCCTCCGCGAAGGCCTCCGGGGACCAGGGCCACCAGTCGACGGGGTTGTCCGCGTGCTGGAGCAGATACGGCGAGGTCTCATTGGCGAGGCGGTTCGACATGCTCCCATCCTGCCGCACCTCCCGGTTCCCGCCTCGCGACCGGGCCATCACTCCACAGGGTCGGGTACCGCGAGTCGATCAACCCATTTCCACGCCGGAACCACACGGGAATGGTCCCAGGTCCCGCAGCCCTTCTTCCCCGGCGTGATCGTGAGGTGGGTGAAGACGGAGGCAATCACCTTCCTCTTCTCCTCGAAGCCCATGCCGCCCGACCGCCATCGCACCCTCATCGGTTCCGGCAGCCGGATCTTGCCCTCTCCGCCGCGGGGGAAGAGCAGCCTCTCGATTGCCTCCTCCACAAGAGGGCCACTGATGGCGCATCGCCCGCACCCCCGACCCGCCGCACAGGTGTAGTTGTACGGACTCCTGCGGCTCGCCGCCTTGCTGCCACCCAGGAGTTGACCACACACGCCGCCCCCTTCGGCTTCCGCGCCACAGCGCAGGAACCCGCTGGCGAGGTACTTCGGACCGGCTTTGCGGTCGGTCAAGCGCGGGCTGAGCGGCCCCCGGTGCATATGCAGGCTCCCTGCCGCGAAGGTCGCGCATACAGCCGTCCATTGCTCGGGGCTGACGATGGCCTGCCAGGCACCGACCACAGGTCGGTCCGTATCCGGGGCGATCAGCAGCTCCCCCCTGTTGGCGCGAAAGCCGCACACTCTCGGAGCCGTGATGATCTGCGTCACCGTCTGCGGATTGGGGCGCCCGCCACGCGTACCCGTGACACCCAGCGCGACCCACTCCCGCGCCACCTGGCTCATGGACCTCCCGGCTATGCGGTCTTCGATCGCCTTGCGGACCAGCTCCGCCTCCAACGGGTGGAGGGTCAGCCTGTCCTCCAGCCACCCGAACGGCCTCGGGCCGCTGTGCGGCAGTCCGTCCATCGCCCGCGACCAGTGCCAGTCCTGGGTCCGCCGGCTGCGCATCCTCCCCTCGGCGACCGCCCCCTGGAGGGATTCGGCACCTTGCAGGAGGCCGGCCTTGGTGTACGGGTCGCGCAGGCCGTCCCGGCCGACGTACACGCGGCCGGGCTGCGCGGTCAGCGCCGCCATGAACCGGATGAAGTCCTCCGGCCTGCGGTAGAGGCGGTCGTCCGCGACGGCCACGACACCCCACAGGGGCCCGGCCGTGAAGGCGTGGCCACGATGGAGATCGGCCAGCAGGTGGTCGAAGCCGGGACGTTGCCGGTCGCCCTTCGTGGCGTTGCGCGCATTGTCGGTGTAGGTCGCGACGACTACGCAGCCGTGTTCCTTCGCGGTGTGTTCGTTGATGCGGTGCTGGTCACGTACTCCGCGGGCGACGTGCTTCGACGTGTCCTGCGAGGTGCGGGCGTAGGAAGCGACGGGGATCAGGCCGCCTTCGGTGGTGTGGCGCATGAGGTCCATGGCGCGCCCCCTTTTTTCGAGAGTTCGTCCGATGCTCGACTCAACGGACGAACCGCTGGTCGGGTTACGTACCTGTAGGAACCGGCAGCCGGCGGGCCGGGGTGGCCGGACCGCCTGTGCATATATGCGCGCCGATGGCCGTTCGGGGGCCAACTCCCTCTGATCTAGCTCAGATTGCCTCGCGCTGCGGACCGTCGCGCAGGACACTTGGCGCACGTTTGCGGAGCTCTCCGAGGAGGATGCCCATGCGGGACAGCCATCGTGTCGAGGCCGAGCGGGTGCTGGCCCGGGCCGTCGAGGAGGAGGTCCGGCGGGCGGGTGGCGGGGCGGATGCGGAGGGGCTGCTCGCGCGGGGGCGGGAGGCGCTCGACGGGCTGGCCGGGGTGGCGGACGAGGAGTACGCCGCGTACGTGGCCGCCCTGGACGAGGCCGCCGCCGGGGAGCAGTCGCTCGGGGAGGCCTTCCGGCGGGCGAGCAGCGGGACGGCCCTGCTGGTGACGGCCGTCGCCGCGGCGGCCGCCGCCGGGGCGGACCTGGCCTTCGGGGTCGACGCGGGTACGGCGCTCAGCGCGGGCATCGTCGTGGGCGCGGCGGGGGCCGCGACGACGGTGGCCCGGGTGGCGGCGGTGCACGTCCCGGCCGCCAACCGGCGGGCCGGGGCCGCGGGGCGGCCGGGCGGGCCGGAGCAGCTGAGGCTGCAGTGGCTGACGGCGCTGGAGGTGCGCGGGATCCGGCCCTTCCTGGAGCAGGAGCGGGCGGTGGCGGCGGCCACCGCTCCGGCGACCGCGGTACGGGGGCCCGTGCGCGGCCGGGCCGGTTCGGAGGGGCCCGCCGCGGCCGTGCCGCCGCAGCTGCGCGGGGTGGACCGCAGCGCCGAGGCGCGGCGGCGCAGCATGCTGGAGCAGTCGTTCGGGCAACTCCCGGACGCAGATGCCCTGTTCACGGGCCGGCGGGCGGAGCTGACCCGGATCGCGCAGTGGGTGTCGGCGGCCCGGGCCAGTACCGAGACGCGGCCGGTGGTGGTCGTGCTGCACGGCGAGCCGGGGGTGGGGCGTACGGCGCTGGCGCTGCGGGCGGCGCACACCCTGCGGGACCAGTTCCGCGGGGCGTGCGTGGTGGACCTGCGGGGCGGGGCCCCCGCCGCCGGTGAGCCGCCGCTGTCGACGCGGGAGGCCCTGCTGCACCTGCTCAACCGGCTGGGCGCCCCGCGCGAGCAGCTGCTGTTCCGCGAGGGGGCTTCGGCCGAGCACCAGGTGCGCCGGCTCGGGGAGCTGTACCACCAGCACCTCCAGGGGCTGCCGGTGACGGTGGTGCTGGACGACGCGGTGGACCCGGAGCAGGTGCGGGCGCTGGTGCCGGAGCGCTCCGAGAGCCTGGTGCTGGTCACGGCGCGGGAGCCGCTGGAGCTGCCCGCGGACCTGGGGGCCTGGGTGCACCAGCTGCCGGTGGCGCGGCTGGCCGGGCCGGAGGCGGCCGAGGTGCTGCGGGCCGGGGCGCACGCGGCGGGCGAGGCCGCGCCGGGTCCGGCGGCGGAGGCGGGGCTGCTGGAGCTGGCGGCGGGGCTGCCGCTGGCGCTGCGCGTGCTGGCTCCGCTGGGTGCGGCCCGGGCCTCCGACGGGAGCGGGGACGGGGCGGGCGCGCTGGAGCACGCCCTGGAGCTGGCCTACGTACGCCTGCCCGAGGAGCGGCGCCGGCTGCTGCGCCGGCTGACGCTGGCCGGGCGGGCCTCGCTGGGGGCGGCGGCGGCCGCGGCGCTGGCGGACGCGGAGCGGGTGGAGGCCGGGCGGCTGCTGGGCGAGCTGGCCCGGGCGGGCCTGCTGGACCTCGTACGCGGGGAGCGGTACCGGATGCACGACGCGGTCCGCGCGTACGCGGCGGCCCGGCTGGCGGCGGACGAGGACCGGGCGGAGGCGGCCGCCGCGCACGAGCGGCTGATCCGGGACTACGCGCGGCTGGCGGACTCGGTGATCCGGATGGTCGACGGGAAGATGTCGACCCGGGCCAACCACTTCGGGGGGCACGGCTTCCCCTCCCTGGACGCGGCGCTGCGCTGGCTGGACGACGAGTCCAGCTTCATCACGGCGGCGCTGCGGCATTCGGAGGGCGTGGACCAGCAGGCGGTGCTGGACCTGCTGGGGGCGCTGTGCGACTTCTGTCTGCTGCGCGGTGACCTGTACCGGCTGGGCGAGATCAACGAGCTGACGCGGGCGGTGGACCAGGGCCGGCTGAACCGTTCGGTGCAGTGGCGCACGGGTATCGCGGCGCGCCAGCTGGGCGAGCTGGACAAGTCGCGGACGACTCTGACCTCGCTGGTGGACCAGTTCAAGGAGGCCCGGCAGGAGGCGGGCGCGGCCATGGCGCTGCTGTCGCTGGGCATCACCCTGCACCACCAGGGCAACCTGCCGGAGGCGGCGGCCCGGATCCGGGAGGCGCTGGTGCTGCAGGAGCCGGAGGAGCTGGCGGGCGACCGGGCGTGGGCGCTGCACGCGCTGGGCGCGGTCGAGCGGGACCGGGGGAACCTGGCGGAGGCGGTGGCGCTGCTGGAGCGGTCGCTGGCCCTGCACCGGGAGAGCGAGAGCGTGCACGGCGAGGCGTGGGCGCACTTCCAGCTGGGCCAGGTCCACCTGCGCGTCGGGGACGTGTCGCGGGCGGAGGAGGAACTGCTGCTGGCGCTGGGCCTGTACGGGCGGACGCGCGACGACCGGGGCGAGGCCTGGGCGCTGACCCAGCTGGGCCGGGCCCGGGTGGTCGCCGGGGATCCGGAGACGGCGCTGCAGCGGCTGCGGGACGCGCTGGCCCGGCACCGGCTGGCGGAGGACGCGCGGGGCGAGGCGTGGACCCTGTACTACCTGGGGCTGGCGCTGGAGGAGGACGGGGATCTGGACCGGGCGGTACGGGAGCTGGAGCGGGCCCGGACGATGTTCTCCCGGATGCGGGACGTGTACGGGCTGGCGCACGCCCGCTACCACTCGGGGCGGGTGGCGCGCGATCTGCGGGCGGCGCAGACGGGGAACCTGCGCAACTCCGGGTTCGCCCGGCAGCTGCTGGTGGACGCGCGGGCCGACTTCCGGCGGATCGCGCTGGCCCACGGGGAGGGCTGGACCTGCCTGGAGCTGGCGGTGGTGGACGCGGGGAACGCCCGGCTGCCGCAGGCTCTGGCGCTGTGCGAGGAGGCGGGCCGGCTGTTCGCCTCGTACGGGGACCGGCGCGGGGAGGACTGGGCGCGCTTCCTGCGCTGCACGCTGCTGCCGTACGCGGCGCCGGCGGCGGGGGCGGACGAGGCCCTGGCGGAGCTGGCCCGGCTGACGCAGGCCCCGCACCGGCTGCGGGGCGACCGCCTGGAGGAGTGCGTGGAGGCGTACGCGGCGGTGCTGGCGCGGGGCGTGGACCCGGCGGAGGGCTGGCAGGCCTGGCGTCTGGGCCTGGTCCCCGACCTGCGGGCCCGTGAGGTCATGGGGGTGCCGCTGCCGGCCCTGCCGGCGTGAGCACCCGCCCTGCCCGTGCCCGTGCCGGAGCGCCCCGGCCCGCCGGTGTCCGGCGGGCGGGGCGCTCACCCGGCGCGCGGGGTCAGGCCTTGGAGCCCTCGGCGGACGCGGCCGGAGCCGCGCCGGCGGCCGCCGGCTCCGGGGCCTCCTCGAAGTCGACCCGTCCCATGTGCTTGCTCATCGACTTCATCAGGCCCCACACGCCGAGGGCGAGGGCCGCGAACACGATGAACCCGAGAAGACCCGGGGTCACCTTGTTCTTGTCGAAGGTGTCGGCGGCCAGCGGAACGAGCTGGGTGACTGCTGTCTGCATAGCGCTCATAGCTAGGCATTCTCCCGGATGCCCGCGAAGAGGTCGGACTCGGGGAGGGAGGTGTCGACGAGCGACTTCGCGAGCTCGTACTCCTCCGTGGGCCAGACCTCCTTCTGGATCTCCATCGGGACGCGGAACCAGCCGCCGTCGGGGTCGATCTGCGTGGCGTGCGCGATGAGGGCCTTGTCGCGGATCTCGAAGAAGTCCGAGCAGGGCACGTGCGTGGTCAGGGTCCGCTCCTTGCGCTCGAACTCCTTCCACCGCTCCAGCCACTCCCCGTAGGGGGACTCCAGGCCGCGCGCGAGGAGCGCCTCGTGCAGCGCGATGGTGCGGGGCTTGTTGAAGCCCTGGTTGTAGTAGAGCTTCTGCGGCTGGTACGGGGCGCCGTACTCGGCCTCGGGGAACTTGTCGGTGTCGGCCGCGCCGTCGAAGGCCACCATCGTGATCTTGTGGGTCATGATGTGGTCGGGGTGCGGGTAGCCGCCGTTCTCGTCGTAGGTGGTGATGACCTGCGGCTTGAAGGCGCGGATCTTCTTCACCAGCTCGCCGGCGGCCTCCTCCACGTCCGCGAGGGCGAAGCAGCCCTCGGGCAGCGGCGGCAGCGGGTCGCCCTCGGGCAGGCCGGAGTCCACGTAGCCGAGCCACTCCTGCTCGATGCCGAGGATCTCGCGCGCCTCGTCCATCTCCTTGGCGCGTACCTCGTGGATGTTCTCCTCGATGTACTTGTCGCCCTGGAGCTTGGGGTTCAGTACGGAGCCGCGCTCACCGCCGGTGCAGGTCACCACCAGGACGGGCACACCCTCGGACACGTACTTGGCCATCGTGGCCGCGCCCTTGCTCGACTCGTCGTCGGGGTGGGCATGGACGGCCATCAGTCGAAGCTGCTCGGTCAAGACAGGATCCTCTGTGATTCGGCGCGACGGTCAACCTCTATATTGACCGAATCGGGGGACGGAAAATTCCTGGGTGCCTCACCCTCCCCAGCGAGAGGAATCGATCATGAGCGCGGTGCGCGAAGGGCTCCCGGAAGGCCGCTACGGGCGGTCGGCGGACGAGCGGGCGGACCGGAAGCTCAAGATCGTCGGCTCGGTGCTCGGGGTCGGTCTGCTGGCCGTCGTCGGATGGATCGGCTGGGACTACGTCGGCGGGCAGAGCGTCAGCGCCGAGGTGATCAAGTTCCAGATCGTCTCCGACAACGAGGTGAAGGTGCACCTGGAGGTCCGCAAGGACGCCTCGGTCACCGGTGTCTGCACCCTCGGCTCCCAGGACGAGGACCACAGCGAGGTGGGCCGCGCGGACTTCACCTTCGCGCAGAAGTCGACGCGTGTGGACGAGGTGGTCACGCTGAAGACCACCGGCCGCGCCACCATGATCGATCTGGTCGGCTGCCAGGCTGCGGGCACCGCCCGCTGAGCGACACCCCGCCCGGAGCCGTAGGGCAAGATCACGTACGCGCTTAGCATGTGCACGCCATCCCCCGTGCCCTGTCCAGCCGACGGAAGATCTCCATGCGCTTCAAGCGGACCCTGACCGCGACCGCAGTCGCAGCCTCACTCCTCACCCTCGCCACCGCCTGCGAGGACCCCGCCAAGGCGGGACCGCCCGCCGCCCCGCCCTCCGCGACGGCCGGAGCCCCGGCCCAGGCCTCCCCCGCGGCCGACGCCGCCGCGCCGGCCTCACTGGCCGAGGTGCAGGCCTACCTCCAGAAGTTCACCTCCTGCGAGCGCCTGGGCACGGACCCGAAGGACGACCGGCTGCCGGCCACCGACGACACGAAGGACGGCAACTGGGCCGTTGCCGAGCGCGGCGTCTGCACGGACGTCAAGCGGCACGGCGACATCCTGATCTACCGGGTCTCGGACATGAAGACCTTCCAGCAGGCCTACTACGACCACACCATGAAGATGATCGAGCAGGGCGACGGCGGCTTCGGCAACTTCAGCCGGACGATCGTCGGCAAGGGCTTCGTGGTCGTCCCGACGAAGACCAAGACCGCCGTGGACCTGGTCAACTCCGACCTGCGCATCCTGACCTGCAACCCGGGCTTCGCCGTACCGGCCGGCTACAAGAGGGAGAAGCCCCTGGTCGACCACTGCGGCCTCACCGACTTCGTCAGCAGCAAGGACGGCGACGGCAGCAAGAACCTGGAGGAGCCGCACGACCCCTCCACCGAGGGGCCGGAGGTGCCGGGCCAGCCGGCCACCGGCAGCCTGGGGCTGGCGAGCGCGGGGAGCATGGCCGAGCTGAAGAAGCTCGTCCACCCCCTCTACATCGACTGCACGGAGATGACCGTCACCGACGAGCACGTCCAGTCGATCGACTACAAGCCGGTCGTCGACAGGGAGGGCCCGGCCGCCTGGGGCGTCAAGGAGCGGGCGGTCTGCGGGAAGCTCGGCGGGGCGCAGCGCGCGCACGACCTGAACTGGCTGGACACCGTCAGTGACATGAAGACCCTGCAGTCCAAGGCCAAGGCGGCCCAGCTGGCCGACCTGAAGGACGACGGCCGCATCCTGGCCACCCAGAACAAGCTGCTGGTCGGCACCAACATCGCCGTGGAGGTCAACAGAAAGGCCAACCTGAACGGGCTGTACCAGCTCCAGTTCCTGTACCTGAACTGCGAGCCCGGCTTCACCGCCCCGGCGGGCTACCGGCTGGAGCGGGCTCAGGTCGACGGCTGCGTGCTGACGAACTTCGAGCGCTGAGCCCGCGCGGTGCGCTCGCGGGGGGCGCGGGGGCGGGACGCAATGACACACTTCATACACATCGTGTCCTCCCCCTTTTCTTCCCGAATTGTTAGGCTCGTGGTTTCGCCCGCCACTGGCGGCTATGTAGTCCCCTGTACCGACGAGGAGCACCCGTGACCCAGACGAGCGAGAGCGTCACCTGGCTGACCCAGGCGGCGTACGACCAGCTGAAGGCCGAGCTGGACTACCTCTCTGGTCCCGCACGCACGGAGATCGCCATGAAGATCGCGGCTGCCCGCGAGGAGGGCGACCTGCGCGAGAACGGCGGCTACCACGCGGCCAAGGAGGAGCAGGGCAAGCAGGAGCTCCGCGTCCGCCAGCTCACCCAGCTCCTGGAGAACGCGAAGGTCGGCACCGCGCCCACGACGGCCGAGGGCGAGGTCGCCCCGGGCATGCTCGTGACCATCGCCTTCGACGGCGACGAGGACGACACGCTGGAGTTCCTGCTGGCCTCCCGCGAGTACGCCTCCAGCGAGTTCGAGACCTACTCGCCGCAGTCCCCGCTGGGTGCGGGCGTGCTGGGCAAGAAGGTCGGCGAGGACGCCCAGTACGAGCTGCCGAACGGCAAGAAGGCCACCGTCAAGGTCATGGCCGTCAAGCCCTTCAACGGCTGACCGGCCCCTTTACGAGGACGCCTGACGAGGACGTACGCGCGAGCCCCCGCCGGACCGGCCGGTTCCGGCGGGGGCTCGCGCATGTGCGCGGCCGCCTCAGGCGGTGGCCGAGCGGTACTTGCGGACCGCGAGGGTGCGGAAGACCGCGATGATCAGCAGGGACCACAGGACCGACGCGAGGACCGGGTGCTGCATGGGCCAGGCCGCGGGCACCGGGTAGCCCTCGGGGAGGTTGCCGAACAGCTCGCGGGCCGCCTGGACGGTCGCGCTGAAGGGGTTCCACTCCGCGATGTGCCGCAGGAACGCCGGCATGTTCTCGGAGGGGACGAAGGCGTTCGAGATGAACGTCAGCGGGAAGAGCCAGATCAGCCCGCCCGAGGTGGCCGCCTCCGGGGTGCGCACCGTCAGGCCGATCAGGGCGCCGATCCAGGAGAAGGCGTAGCCGAGCAGGAGCAGCAGGGCGAAGCCGACGAGGACCTTGCCGATGTTCTCGTGGGTGCGCCAGCCGACGATCAGGGCCACGACCGCCAGGACGACCACGGTCAGCGCGGTCTGGACGAGGTCGGCGAGGGTGCGGCCGGTGAGGACCGCGCCGCGGGCCATGGGCAGGGAGCGGAAGCGGTCGATCAGGCCCTTGTGCATGTCGTCCGCGATGCCGGCGCCCGCGCCGGCGGTGGCGAAGGTGACGGTCTGGGCGAAGATGCCGGCCATCAGGAACTCGCGGTAGGCGTCGGGCGAGGTGCTGCCGCCGACGGCGATCGAGCCGCCGAAGACGTAGCTGAACAGCACGACGAACATCACCGGCTGGACCAGTCCGAACACCACGACTTCGGGTATCCGGGACATCCTGATGAGGTTCCGCCGGGCTATGACCAGGGAGTCCCGCACGCTCTGGACGATGCCGCCGCCGGGGCGGGGGGCCGCGCGTTCCGTACCCGGGAAGGTGGTGGTCACCGAGCTGCCCTCCTGCTGCCGTTGCCGTTGCCCTCGGTCAGTTCGGCCGCGTGGCCGGTGAGGGAGATGAACACGTCGTCGAGGGTGGGGCGGCGCAGGCCGATGTCGTCGATCTCGATGCCCCGCAGGTCCAGCTCGCGGATGACCTCGGCGAGCAGCTTGGCGCCGCCCTGCACGGGGACGGTGAGCTTGCGGGTGTGCTCCTCGACGGTGGTCTCGCCGCGGCCGAAGCCGGTGAGGACCTCGCGGGCGGTGGTGATGTGCTCGCGGGCGTGGACGACGACCTCGACGCGTTCGCCGCCGGTCTGGGCCTTGAGCTGGTCGGAGGTGCCTCGGGCGATGACCCGGCCGTGGTCGACCACGCAGATGTCGTGGGCGAGGCGGTCGGCCTCCTCCAGGTACTGGGTGGTCAGCAGGAGGGTGGTGCCCCCGGCGACGAGTTCCTCGATGACGTCCCACAGGGCCTGGCGGTTGCGCGGGTCGAGGCCGGTGGTGGGCTCGTCCATGAACATCACCGGCGGGCGGACGACGAGGGCGGCGGCGAGGTCGAGGCGCCTGCGCATGCCGCCGGAGTAGGTCTTGGCGGTGCGGTCCGCGGCCTCGTCGAGGTTGAAGCGTTCCAGCAGCTCGACGGCGCGGGCCTTGGCCGCCCTGCCGCTCATCTGGTAGAGCTGGCCGACCATCTGGAGGTTCTCTCGGCCGGTGAGGTACTCGTCGACGGCGGCGAACTGGCCGGAGAGGCCGATGGAGCGGCGGACCTCGTTGGGGTGTTTGAGCACGTCGATCCCGGCGACGACGGCGCGGCCGCTGTCGGGCTGGAGGAGGGTGGTCAGGACGCGCACGGTCGTGGTCTTGCCCGCGCCGTTCGGGCCGAGGAGGCCCAGCACGGTTCCCTCGGGGACGTCGAGGTCCACGCCGTCCAGTGCCCGTACGTCGCCGAAGGTCTTGACCAGGGCTTCGGCGTATATGGCGCCCGGCATACGGATTCTCCCAGCGATCGATCAAACGAATCGGGGCAATACCAGTCAAATCCTAGGTGCGCCGGGCAGGGGTTGCCCGGCGCACCGCACCCTATCGCGTCATATCGCGTTGCGCCATGCTCCGGACGCACGGACCTGTGTTCTCAGCCCATCACCCGGTACCCCGCGCCGTGCAGGGTCCGCGCGACCTCCTTGCAGTGCTCGGGCCCCTTGGTCTCCAGGTGCAGCTCCACCTCGACCTCGGTGAGCCCGAGCCGGGGGTCGGTCCGTACGTGGCTGACGTCCAGCACGTTGGCGTCCACCGTCGACAGCACCCCCAGCAGCCCCGCCAGCGCCCCCGGCGCGTCCGCCACCCGCAGCCGCAGCGACAGGTAGCGGCCGGCCGCCGCCATGCCGTGGCGCAGGATCCGCTGGAGCAGCAGCGGATCCACGTTCCCGCCGGACAGGACGGCGACCACCGGCCCGCCCGCGTACCGCTCCGGCTCGCTCAGCAGCGCGGCCACCGGGGCGCAGCCGGCCGGCTCGACGACCAGCTTGGCCCGCTCCAGGCACAGCAGCAGGGCGCTGGACAGGGCGTCCTCCGACACCGTCCGCACGTCGTCCAGCAGCTCGCCGATGATCGCGAAGGGCACGTCGCCGGGGCGGCCGACCTTGATGCCGTCGGCCATCGTGACGGGGCGGTCGATGGACACCGGGTGGCCGACCTGGAGCGAGGGCGGGTACGCGGCCGCGCCCGCCGCCTGCACGCCGATCACCTTCACGTCCGGGCGCAGCGCCTTGACGGCCACCGCGATGCCCGCGGCCAGCCCTCCGCCGCCGACGCCCACCAGGATCGTGCGCACCTCGGGGCACTGCTCCAGGATCTCCAGGCCGACGGTGCCCTGGCCGGCGATGATGTCGCGGTGGTCGAAGGGGTGGATGAACACCGCCCCGGTGCGGTCCGCGTACTCCTGGGCGGCGGCCAGGGTCTCGTCGACGACCTGCCCCTCCAGCCGCACCTCGGCCCCGTACTCCCGGGTGGCGGCCACCTTGGGCAGCGGGGCGCCGACCGGCATGAACACCGTGGAGCGGACCCCGAGCAGGGAGGAGGCCAGCGCCACGCCCTGGGCGTGGTTGCCGGCGCTGGCCGCGACGACCCCGGCGGCGCGCTGCTCGGGGCGCAGGCCCGCGATGCGCACGTACGCGCCGCGCAGCTTGAAGGAGCCGGTGCGCTGGAGGTTCTCGCACTTGAGGTGGACCGGGGCGCCCACGAGGGAGGAGAGGTGCCTGCTGCCCTCCATCGCGGTCACCCGGGACACCCCGGACAGCATCTTCTGAGCCCCCCGGACGTCGTCGAGGATGACCTGGGGGACGGGCTGCACGCGGTAGTTCATGCGGCCAGTCTCGCAGCCCCCGGGGGCCCCGGCTCAGGGATGGACGGGTCGTCCGCGGGGCCTTGAGGGGGGCGGCGGCCAGGCCCGCGGGCAGGGGCGAAATCTCGCCATCCGGGATGCGCCGGGGGCTGTCGCGCCTACGGGGCGTATCAGTTGTCAAACGCGGCGTACGAGCCGCCGCAGGGCCGCGTACTCTGTCCCCCATCCTTGTCGGCCCCACGCGAAGAGAGCCACGGCCATGCCCTCCATCCCGGCCAGTTCCGACCTGCCCACGGCGGCCGAAGCGCCCGCCGGATCCGGACTCCTCGACGCGCTCCAGCACCAGGTGGCCGTCTTCGCCCGCCGGGCCGAGCAGACCCGCCTGGGCGGGGTCGGCCAGGCGCGCAACTCGATGGACCGCGCCGCGTACCTGCTGCTGAACCGGCTCGACCTCGAAGGCCCGATGGGCGTCAAGGCGCTCGCGGGCGGCATGGGCATCGACTCCTCGACCGTCACCCGTCAGGTGGCCCCGCTGGTCGACGCCGGGCTGGTCAAGCGCACCTCGCACCCCGAGGACGGCCGGGCCGTGGTCCTCGCGCTGTCCCCGCGCGGGCTGGCGCGGCTGGAGGAGGTCCGCTCCTCGCGGCGCGAGCTGATGGCCCGGGTGACGGAGGGCTGGGCGGAGGAGGAGCGCGAGGTGTTCACGGCGCTGCTGACGCGCTTCAACGGCTCGCTGTCGGAGCTGATGTCCGCCACCTCCGAGGGCGGCCCCGCCTCCTGACGGAGCACGCGATCCCGCCGCGTCCCACCCCTTGACCGGGGTGGTGCCGCAGGCCGCACCATGTGTGCTGTGGACCGGCGTTCGGGGCGCGACCCGGAGTTCGAGGCCTTCGTCGCGGGCGCGGCGGGGCGGCTCCTGCACGTCGCGGTCCTGCTGACGGCCGAGCCCCCGGCGCAGGCGTACGCCGCGCACCGCATCCTCGCGGGCGCGCTGGCCCGTACGTACGCGCACTGGGAGCGGCTGCGCGGCGACGACCCGTACGACCACACCCGCCAGGAGGTCTGCGCCGCGTACGCGCGCACCGCGCGGCGGCTGCCGGCCGGGAGCGGGATCCTCGCGCCGCTGAACCCGGCGCAGCGGCTGGTGCTGGTCATGCGGGTCTACGAGGGGGTCGCCGAGGAGGTCACGGCCGCGCAGCTGGGGCTGGCGCCGGAGCGGGTCGAGGCCCTGCGCAACCGGGCGGTGGCCACCCTGCGCGAGGCGGCGCGGCCCGCGGCGGAGTCGGGGGCGGCGTGAACGCCTACGACCGCTACGACCGCAAGGAGAAGCAGGTCAGGCAGCTGCTGGAGGGCCCGCACCCGGCGGTGCCGGCCGGTCTGGCGAGGGCCGCCGCCGCCCCCGCGCGGCGGCGGC
>NZ_JBEZWL010000021.1:0-83096 GCF_040648015.1 Streptomyces sp. NPDC029216
TGGGCTCGCCTGATGTTGGCCTGCCGCCCCGGACGCCCGGTGGTACGGGACCGCCCGGGCCGGCCCCCCGCCGGCCGGGGCGGACCCGTACCCGGTCCCGGATCAGAGGCGGTGGACGCGTCCCTCGCCCACCGCCAGCGGGTACCGGCCCGCCGCCAGGAGGCGCAGGCCGGGTGCCACCGCGAGCAGCCGCCGCAGCCAGGCCAGTGCCTCGGGGGAGAGCCGGTCGCTGTCGTCCAGGACCAGCAGCATGTCCCGTTCGGCGAGCCAGGACGCGGCGTTCGCCGTCCCGCAGGGCAGGAAGGGCATACCGGGCAGGCAGCCCAGCGAGGCCACGAGGTCGCGCACCCCGCCGTCCCCCGTGGGGGTGACCACCGCCGCGCCGTCGCAGAAGTTCGACGAGATCCGCCGCGCGATGTCCCGGACCAGCAGGCTCCGGGGTTCGCGGAAGCGGCCCGTGACCGTCAGCACCCGGCCCCGCCGTACGGCGGTCAGCAGCACCGACAGCTCGGTGGAGGTGGCCGGCAGTGTCCCGGCCGCCCCGTCCGATCGTGCGGGTCTGGAGTCCCCCATCATCACGATGCCCCCCATTGCATGCGTGACCGGTGCGGCGGGTGGGTCGAATTTCGGGCCGCGTGTCGACGATTATGCGCCAATTGGCACGCATGACCAGGGGAATGTCGTATTCCGTGGCCGTGCGGTTCAGCCGATGCCCTGCCGGTCGGGCTGGAGGGCGAACGCCGCGCGCTGCGGGCTCGCCGACGTGGTGTGGACGGCCTCTTCGAGGAGGTCCCGGTGGCGGCGCACGGGCTCGCGCCGGTCCGGCGGGGCCAGCCGCTCCAGGGCCGCCTGGAGGTCCGCGTCGGACGGCGGCGGCCCGCCCGCGACCCGGAACAGCGGGGTGTGCGGCACGAGGTAGTCCCCGATGCGGGGGACGAGGTACAGCACGAGCCCGTCCCGCCCGGCGAGCGCCACCAGCCGCGGCACGTCCACGGCCTGGAGCACGCCCGGCCGCCAGACGTGCGCGACCGGCGTGCCGCCGCCCGCGTCCGCGTGCTGCCCCGCGGGCCCCCCGTCGCCCTCGCGGGCGGGCCCGGCGCTGTCCCGGATCAGCCGCAGGCTCTCCTGGCACACCCGGTCCATGACGTACGTGACCCTCATCAGCCGGATGGTGGAGTGCACGTAGACGACGAACAGCACGAGGCTCAGCAGCAGGAAGCCCATCGCGAGCGAAGCACCCAGGTAGGGCACGACGGCGTCGCCGTCGTCGCTCGACGAGGAGTACTCCTTCTGCACGCGCAGGGTGTAGAGGAACGTGCAGAGGAAGGTGCCCAGGGTCAGCTTCGTGACCCGGCTCTCCACGTAGATGCGCAGCACCCGCGGCGAGAACTGGCCCGCCGCCATCTGGAGCGCGACCAGGGTGATCGAGAAGACCACGCCGATGAACGTCAGCATCGCCGAGCTGACCGCGGCCACCGCCGTTTTGGCCGCCGACCCGAAGTCCGCGGCGGTGCGCAGGAACCACAGGTCGGAGAGGTCCGTGCCGGACCAGCGGGCGTCGAGGTCGTGGATGAAGGCATCGGCCTGCACCACGACCGTGGCCAGCACCCAGCCGATCAGCAGGCCCGCGAACGGCACGAACAGGAAGGAGTTGCGCATGCGTTTGCGCAGCCTCGGGAACAACCCCCGACTGCGCCGCACCACGGTCATCGGCATGCACGCCAAATTAGCCCCGGCAAAGCGGTCTTCGTAGTTCCTGTGGTCCCCGTGACGTACGTGCCGCGGCCCGGCTCCCGGGGGAACGGTTGTCCGCACCGCGGACATCGGCTCTACTGCTGTGCGGGCCCCGGCGGGGCACGTTCCAGGGAGGGGCTCGACGATGACAGCGGACCGGCGGACCGACGGGCGCGCGCACAGACCCTCCTCGCACCGGCGCCGCCCGCGCCTGCGCGGGACCCGGGTGTTACTGACGCTGCTGCTCTCCGTCTTCCTCCTCGTCGGCGTCTGCGCCGCCTCCGGCATCGCCTGGGACCCCTTCGCGGCCGGCGCCGACGCCACCCCGGCGGCCGCCCCCGGGACCGCCGCGCCCCGGCCCACCGGCCCGGCCGCCGCCCCCGCCGCCACACCGTCCGCCAGGCAGGGCCAGGACCGGGGCGGGGACGCCGCGCCCCCCGCCCCCCGCGGACAGGCCGACACCGGGGGCGCGCGCCCCGCCGGAGCCCTCCCCTTCGACCTGCCCGACCCGGCCGTGCTGCGCTCCGGCGACGCCGGCCGGAAGCTGGTGTTCGCGCACTACTTCACCCCGTACCCGCTCTCCCTGGACAACGCGAGCGCCGACGCCGACTACTACACCCGCAACTACCTCGACCCCGGCGGCGAGAGCGGCAAGCACCAGCGCTACGGCGGCCTGCTGCGCGACCGCCCCCTGCCCGTCCCGCCGAAGGACGGCGACTGGGAGGACGCCAACCTCCGGCAGGAGGTGCGCACCGCGCGCGGCGCGGGCATCGACGGCTTCAGCCTCGACCTGCTCTCCCTCTCCGGGAAGAACTGGGAACGGGCCGGACGGCTGATGAGCGCGGCCCACTCCGTGGACCCCGCCTTCAAGATCATGCTGATGCCGGACATGACCGCGCTGGACACCGACGACCCCGCGGTGCTCGCCGGAGCCGTCGCCACCCTCGCCGCGTCCCCCGCCGCCCACCGGCTCGGCGACGGCCGCCTCGTCCTGTCGCCGTTCAAGGCGGAGCAGAAGGACCCCGCCTGGTGGACCAGGGTCATCGACACCCTCCGGACCCGGCACGGCATCCGGACGGCCTTCGTCCCGCTCTTCCTCGACCTCGACGCCCACAGCGAGGCCTTCGCGCCGATCAGTTACGGGTTCTCCGAGTGGGGCAGCCGCAGCTACGCCGGCCAGGACGGCGCCACCGCCGACGTCCGGCGGGCCCACGCCGTGGGCAGGATCTGGATGCAGCCGGTGTCCGTCCAGGACGCCCGTCCCAACCAGGGGATCTACGACGAGGCCGGCAACACCGCGACCCTGCGCTCCACTTGGACCCACGCCATCGACGACGGCGCCGACTGGGTCCAGCTGACCACCTGGAACGACTACTCCGAGGGCAGCCAGTTCGCACCGTCCCTGCACAACGGGTACGCCTACCTGGACCTCACCTCCTACTACCTGACCCGCTTCAAGACCGGCCGCTGGCCGGACGTCGTCCGCGACACCCTCTACCTCACCGGCCGCACCCAGTTCGCCGACGCCGGCCCGACGGGCGCCCAGTCCCTGGTGATGTCCCTGCGCAAGGGCAGCGCCGCCGCCCGGGACACGGTGGAGGTGCTCAGCTTCCTGACCCGGCCCGGGACCGTCCGCACCGCCGTCGGCCGGACCACGGGGGAGTACGGGGCCCCGGCCGGCGTCCACTCCGAACTGCTCCCGCTGCAGCCGGGCACCAGCTCGGCCCGGCTGGTGCGCGACGGCAAGGCCACGGCGGAGGTGGAACTGCCGTACCCGGTGGACCGGAAGGTGCCGGTCCAGGACCTCCAGTACTACGCGGCGACGAGCGGCCGGGCGGGGTAGGGACGGCGTCCGGGCGGGGCACACCTGCCGAAACCGGGCGCGGCCGGCCTCCGGGCAGGCCAATCCCGCCCAGGCGGCCCTTTCCCTCCGCCCCGGCCGGCCGCATCCTGCCGGAGCCGGGCCCACGAGGCCCGCCCCGCCCGCCCGTCCCCGACCCGGAGGCATCCGTGACCGAACCGACCGCCCCCTCCGCCTTCCCCGGCGGCCCCGACCTCTTCCGGCTGGACCCGGCCGTCTCGCACCTCAACCACGGCTCGTACGGGGCGGTCCCGCTGCCCGTCCAGGAGGCCCAGGAGACCTTCCGCACCCAGGCGCACGCCGACCCCGACACCTTCTTCAACGGGGTCTCCGACCGGCTCGCCGCCGCCCGGGCCCGGATCGCGGCGCGCCTGGGAGCCGACCCGGACGGCCTCTCCTTCATCTCCAACGCCACCGAGGGCGCCAACCTCGCCCTCGACGCCATCCCCCTCGCCGAAGGCGACGAGGTCCTCGTCACCGACCACGGCTACGGCACCGTCGTGGACGCCGCCGCCCGCCGGGCGAAGGTCACCACCGTGGCCCTGGACCCCCGCCTGCCCGACGAGGACGCCGTACGGGAGGCCGTGCTGGCCGGGGTCACCCCCCGCACCAAGGTGGCCCTGCTCGACCACGTCAGCTCGCCCACCGCCCGCCTCATCGCCGGCCCCCGGCTGCTGGCCGACCTCGCCGCGCGCGGGATCACCACCGTCGTCGACGGCGCCCACACCCCCGGCATGCTGGCCGAGCCGATCGCCGCCGGCGCCGACTTCTGGTTCGGGAACCTGCACAAATGGGGGTACGCCCCCTCCGGCAGCGCCCTGCTCGCCGTGGCCCCCGCGCACCGCGCCCGGGTCCGCTCCCTCAGCCCGTCCTGGGAGGACCACCAGGGCTTCCCGCGCTCCGTCGAGTACCGCGCCACCTTCGACTACACCGGCTGGCTCGCCGCCCCCGAGGGCCTCGACCTCCTGGAGCGGCTCGGCGCCGACCGGGTCCGGGCCCACAACAGCGCGCTGGCCGGCTACGGGGCCGAACTGCTCGCCCGGATCCCCGGCCTGACCCTGCTGCCGCACACCCCCGGCCTGGCCCTGCGCTCCCTGCTGCTGCCGCCCGGCGTCGCCGAGACCCGGGAGGCGGCCACGGCACTGCGCGAGGAACTCGCGGCGAAGGCCCGTATCCGGGTCCTGGTCTGGCCCCGGCAGGGCGGCGGCGGGCTGCGCGTCTGCGGGCAGGTCTACAACCGGCCCGAGGAGTACGAGCGCCTCGCCGCCGCCCTGCCCGCCTTCCTGCGGTGAGCCGCCCGCGGCCTCAGGCCCGCCGCAGCAGATAGGTGTCCATGATCCAGCCCTTGCGGGCCCGGGCCTCGGTCCGCAGCTCCTCGATGCGGTCCGACACCTCCGCCAGCTTCCCCGACACCAGGATCTCGTCCGGGGTGCCCACGTACGCGCCCCAGTAGATGAACAGGTCCTGGTCCAGGTGGGCGGTGAACGCGTGCCGCGCGTCCAACATCACCACCACGTCGTCCACGTCCTGCGGCCAGCCCTCCGCGAGCCGGCGCCCGGTGGTGATCTGGACCGGGCGCCCGACCCGGTTCAGGTTGGTGCGGTGCCGCGCCAGCAGCGCCGACACGCTGCTGATGCCGGGCACCACCTCGTGCTCGAACGCCACCCGGCCGCGCTCCAGCACCTCGTCGAGGATCGCGAGCGTGGAGTCGTACAGGGAGGGGTCGCCCCACACCAGGAACGCGCCCGTCTCACCCTCCGCCAGGTCCTCGGCGATGAACCGCTCGAAGATCTCGGCCCGGGCGCTGCGCCAGCCGTCCACGGTCGGCGCGTAGTCGGCCGGGGTCCGGTCCCGGTCCGGGTCCCGGCCCTCCACCAGGCGGTGGCCGGGGCGGGCGTGCGCCTCCAGCATCGTGCGCCGCAACCCCGTCAGGTCCGCCTTCTCCTCCCCCTTCTCCAGGATGAGGAATGCGTCCGCCGCACCGATCGCCTTGACCGCCTGGAGGGTCAGGTGGTCCGGGTCGCCCGCGCCTATACCGATCACTGAGAACTTCTTCACCGGGCTATTGTGCCCACCATGCGCGTCGCCCTGTTCGTCACCTGCGTCAACGACGCCCTCTACCCGCGTACGGGCATCGCCGTCGTCCGGATCCTGGAGCGCCTCGGCGTCGACGTGGACTTCCCCGCGGCCCAGAGCTGCTGCGGCCAGCCGCAGTACAACACCGGCTACCGCCGCGAGGCCGAACCGCTGCTGCGCCGCACCGCCGGGGCCTTCGCCGGCTACGACCACGTGGTCACCCCCTCCGGCTCCTGCGCCGCGATGATCCGCGCGCACTACCCGCGCATCGCCCGCCAGGCCTCCCACGAAGGGCGGGGGAGCGCACTGGAGAGGCTCGCGGAAGACCTCGTACCGCGCGTGTACGAGCTCACCGAGTTCCTCGTGGACGTGCTCGGCGTGACCGACGTGGGCGCCTACTTCCCCCACACCGTCACCTACCACCCCTCCTGCCACGGCCTGCGCACCCTCGGGCTCGGCGAACGCCCCAGGCGGCTGCTGGCCGCCGTCAAGGGCCTCGAACTCGTCGAGCTGCCCGGCGCCGAGGAGTGCTGCGGCTTCGGCGGCACGTTCGCCCTCAAGAACCCGGACGTGTCCGCCGCGATGGGCGCCGACAAGGCCGCCGCCGCCCGGGCGACGGGCGCCGAGGTGCTGTGCGGGGCCGACAACTCCTGCCTCGCCCACCTCGACGGCACCCTCCGCCGCGCCGGCGCCCCGCTGCGCACCCTGCACCTCGCCGAGATCCTGGCATCGACCGAGGAGGACCCGCTGCGATGACGCGCACGCACCTGGGCATGCCCGCCTTCCCTCCCTCCGCACCGTTCCCGTCCTTCCCGGCCTTCCCCGACGCGGCCCGGGAGGCCGTACGGGACGAGGTCCTGCGCGCCAACCTCCGCCGCGCCACCCACACCATCCGCGACAAACGGGCCCGTGCCGTCACCGAACTCGCCGACTGGGACCGGCTGCGCGCGGCCGGCCGGGCCGTCAAGGACCACACCCTCCGCCACCTCGACCACTACCTCCTCCAGCTGGAGGCCGCCGTCACCGCGGCAGGCGGCACCGTGCACTGGGCGGCCGACGCCGACGAGGCCAACAGCATCGTCACCGCCCTGGTCCAGGCCACCGGCGCACGCGAGGTCGTCAAGGTCAAATCGATGGCCACGCAGGAGATCGGCCTCAACGAGGCCCTGGAGGCCGCCGGGATCGCCGCGTACGAGACCGACCTCGCCGAGCTCATCGTCCAGCTCGGCCACGACCGCCCCTCGCACATCCTCGTCCCCGCCATCCACCGCAACCGCGACGAGATCCGCGACGTCTTCCGCTCCGAGATGGGCGCCTGGGGCCGCCCGGCCCCCGAGGACCTCGGCGACGACCCGCGCGAACTCGCCGAAGCCGCCCGCCTGCACCTGCGCGAGAAGTTCCTGCGCGCCGAAGTCGCCATTTCCGGCGCCAACTTCATGGTCGCCGAGACCGGCACGATGGTCGTCCTCGAATCGGAGGGCAACGGCCGGATGTGCCTGACCCTCCCCGACACCCTGATCTCGGTCGTCGGCATCGAGAAGGTCGTGCCCACCTTCCGCGACCTGGAGATCTTCCTCCAGACCCTGCCGCGCTCCTCCACGGCCGAGCGGATGAACCCGTACACCACCATGTGGACCGGCACCGTCGACGGCGACGGCCCCTCCGCCTTCCACCTCGTCCTCCTCGACAACGGCCGCACCGACACCCTCGCCGACGAGACCGGCCGCCAGGCCCTGCGCTGCATCCGCTGCTCCGCCTGCCTGAACGTCTGCCCCGTCTACGAACGCGCCGGCGGCCACGCCTACGGCTCCGTCTACCCCGGCCCCATCGGCGCCGTCCTCAGCCCCCAACTGCGCGGCACCGAAAGCGCGATCGACGCCAGCCTGCCCTACGCCTCCACCCTGTGCGGGGCCTGCTACGAGGTCTGCCCCGTCGCCATCGACATCCCCGAGGTCCTGGTCCACCTGCGCGAACGCGTGGCCCAGGGCGGACCCGTGACCCGCGCCGGGGTCCGCGTACGCCTGCGCCCCGCGCACGGCCACACCGCCGAGCGGGCCGCCCTGCGCGCCGCCCGGCTGCTCCTGGACCATCCGGGTGCGCTGCGCGCCGGCGAACGCCTGCTGGCCCGCGCCCGCCGCCTGCGCCCGCGCCGCCTCCCGGGCCCGGGACGGGCCTGGACCGACAGCCGCGAACTGCCCGACATCCCCGCGGAGTCCTTCCGCGACTGGTGGCTCAGAGAAAGGGGGACCCGAGCATGAGCACCAAGGACCGCATCCTGTCCCGCATCCGCCGTGCCACCACCCCGACGACGCCCGCCCCGCCCGCGCCCGCCTCGGACGCCCTGGCCGCCGTCCCCCGCGACTACCTCCGCGTCCACGGCACCCGCACCCCCGCCGAGACGGCCGACCTCCTCGCCGGCCACCTCGCCGAGTACCGGGCGAAGGTCCACCGCACGGACGAGGCCGGCCTCCCGCCGCTCCTGGCGCGGCTCCTCTCCGCCTCCCGCACGGTCCTCGTCCCGCCCGCCCTGCCCCCGCACTGGCTGGCGTCCACCACCGCGACCCGCATCCCCGACCGGCCGGAATCCACCCCCCACGAGCTCGACGGGGTCGACAGCGCGGTCACCGGCTGCGCCCTGGCCATCGCCGAGACCGGCACGATCGTCCTCGACGGCGGCCCCGACCAGGGCCGGCGCCGCATCACCCTGATCCCGGACCACCACATCTGCGTGGTCCGCGTCCCCGACCAGGTCGTGGAGTCCGTCCCGCAGGCCCTCGAACGCCTCGACCCGACCCGCCCGCTGACGTGGATCTCCGGCCCCTCGGCCACCAGCGACATCGAACTCGACCGCGTCGAGGGCGTCCACGGCCCCCGCACCCTGGACGTGGTCCTCCTCGACACACCCGCACAATGAGGGCATGCCATCCCACATCGCCCTCACCGCCCTCGTGGTCCGTGACTACGACGAGGCCATCGACTTCTACACCCGCGCCCTCGGCTTCGAACTCGCCGAGGACACCCCCCGCCCCGACGGCTCCCGCTGGGTCGTCGTCCGCCCGCCCGGCGCCCGGGAGTCCGCCCTGCTCCTGGCCCGAGCCAAGGACGACGCCCAGCGCTCCCGCGTCGGCGACCAGACCGGCGGCCGGGTCGGCTTCTTCCTCTACACCGCCGACTTCGCGGCCGACCACGCCCGCATGACCGCGGAGGGCGTCCGCTTCCTGGAGGAGCCCCGCCACGAGCCGTACGGCTCCGTCGCCGTCTTCGAGGACCTCTACGGAAACCGCTGGGACCTCCTCCAGCCGGCCGCCGGCTAGACCGGACCGGCCAGCCGGGGAGCCTCGGCCGCCGCGTCGATCCGCTCCCCGGCCTCCACCCGTCCGGCCAGCTCCCGGGCCCACCCGACCAGCCCGGCCACCTCGATCCCGTACGCGTTCCCGTGCCCGGCCAGGGCCCCGGCCCCGCGCCGCAGCAACCGCGCCCCGCCGACGGAGTTCCCCCGCGCGGCGTGCGTCAGCCCCACGGCGAGCTGCGCGAGCCCCCGCCACAGGCCGGCATCGGCCTCCGGCCCGGACTTCCAGGCGTCCTCGAACACCTCGTGGGCGTGGAACGGCATCCCGGCGTCCAGCAGCCGCTGCGCCTCCGCCACCGTCTCCCCGGGCGACCGCACGACCCCCTCGGGCTGCCGCGCCACCCCGTCGGCCCCGTACGGCAACGGCCGCCCGAGCCCGTCCCGCGGCCGCGCACTCCGCGCCCGCCCCGCCCCGTCCCGATCCCGCTCCCGACCATCCACCCGGCCATCCTCCCCCGCCCCGCTCACCCGTGCACACGCACCCCTCAACGTGCGGTAATGTTCTGCATGTGCCCGGCGCGAGGGGAAACCCCAGGTCGCAGGGGGCGCACGGTACAACGGGACGTGGCGCAGCTTGGTAGCGCACTTGACTGGGGGTCAAGGGGTCGCAGGTTCAAATCCTGTCGTCCCGACTCTGCTTTTCGCAGGTCGGAGGCCGTTCTCTCACAAATGAGAGGACGGCCTTTTCCGTGCCCGGAATGCTGGTGGTCGCAGTGTGGTCGCACGCCCGCTTCGGGGCTGGTTCGCCATGGTGCTGAACGCGGTCGGGGCGGGGGAGCGGAGCCGGTTGAGGGCTTCGCGGAGGTGCCGGATGTGGTCGCGTGGTGGTCGCAGCCACGCCGCGCGGCCTGTCCACGTCCTGGTCTTCTCGGCTTTGGTCAGCGTGTGGTCGATGGTGTCGACGGCTTCGCGGGCGGCTTGTTGGGTGAGGTGGCTGTAGATGTTGGCGGTGGTCGACAGGGTGGAGTGCCGCAGGGTCTTCGAGACCACGGTGAGCGGGACGCCGGCGGTGATGGTGATCGTGGCGGCCAGGTGCCGCAGGTCGTGAACCGTCACCCGTGGCACGCCGGCTTCTTGGGACAGCTGCCGGAGCCGGTCGAGGACGGTGTGGGGCCGCAGCGGCTGGCCGTCGGGTCTGCAGAAGACGAGTCCGGACTACGGGTCGCTGTGGGCGTGGGCCCTTGATCGGGCCCGGTGTTGGAGGGCGGTGGCGACGCGGGGTGAGATGGCGACCCAGTTCTTGCTGGTACGGGTCTTCGGGCTGGTGATGACGAGAACTCGAACAGGTCGGCCATCTCCGTGTCGGCCTGGTGGCAGTGCTGGAGGAAGCGGACGGCCTCGGCCGCGGTCCAGATCTGGCGCTCCGGGGACGGTGGCCGGTGAAGTGCCGGGGGACTGGCGGGGTTGTGGGCGAGGCGATGCTGGCGAACCGCGTCACCGAGAGCACTGGAGAGGGTGGCCAGGCAGCGGTAGAGAGTGGTTTTGCCGCGGCCTGCGGCGAGCTCGCTGGTGACGAAGGCAGAGATGTGCCGGTGGGCGAGCTGGTCGAGCTTGAGGGTGCCGAATGCGGGGATGAGGTCGTTGCGTACGTAGTCGCGGTACCGGGCCATCGTCGTCGGCTTCAGCGCGAGGGCTTTCGCGGTCAGCCAGGCGTTTCAGGTAGGTGGCGACCGTCTGGTTCGGGTCCGCGTCGAACCCGCCAGCCTCTCCCTCAAGGAATCGGCGCAGGGCCTGTTCGGCCGCATCCTGGCTGGCGAAGCCGCCCCGGCGCACGGTTGTCCGGCGACGGGCTGGGGGTGGGGACATCGATGGCGAAGCTCCAGGTTCCGTGGTCGCTGTCGGTGCGCAGGCGGTGGCAGTGCGTGCCGATCTGGCGTCGGAAGGCGTCTCTGCAGCCGCAGCGGCGGTAGATGCGGCCGCGGTCGGCGGTGGTGCGCATGGCAATTCGCCTCCAGGAGGAGGGGAAGGGTCTGGCACCTTCAGCCTGCGACCACACGCGACCACCACGCCCGTCGGATGCAATGGTGACCTGCGGGTTTCCCTTGTCTGGGCGCTCCGGAGACCGCCAGCAGATTCTTCGTCTGCTGGTGGTACGGGAGGCACACCCATGCTGACCAGCGGAAACGCCAGTTGATGCGCCCCCTTGGTCTGGGCTGGTCCGGAGCTGGTCCGGATCTTTGCCCGGGCGCTCCTGGCGTGGGGTGGGCCGGGAAGTTCTGGGAATGATCGCTGGGAGGCTTCCGTCGTCCGCCGCGCGGACAACCGCGCGGCGGACCATCGTCTCGTACCAGCCGGAGCCCCACCACTCGCCGATCGACTCGGTGTGGGAGCCGTGCAGGAGAGCAGGCGGAGGGTGGCTTCCGGGCCGAGGTTCTCGTCGACCTGCTGCCAGAGGTCGATCTCCCGGTGGACGGACGTGAGGATCCGCACCCATCCCCGATGCCACGGGCCCGCCGTGGCCGGAACTGCGGCCGCCTAACGTCCTTGCTGCCGACCCAGGTTCACGCGGCCGTCGGTGGGAAAGGGCGGCCACCTGTGGCAGGGCAAGAAGTCGGTCGGCGTGTACGAGCAGCCTGACCCAGTGCTGTGTGACGCCGACTGTCTCGCCACACGTATGGCGCTGAGGTTCCGAACGAACGTCGCGGAGGTTCAAGTACGCGCCGTGTCCGTATTCCTAAGATTCGACGGCAGAAGGGAAACCCGGGCCCTTCCAGGACGGGTACACACCAAGGACAAGAAACGCGTGAAACAAGAGAAGTCCAGCCGGAAGGCCGTCATCGCAGGCACCGGCGCCGGCATGGACATCCCCAACGGGGTGATCGGCAATGGCCGGACCGGGCGCTCCCAGGCCCGTCGGATCAAGGTGATCGTTTGCCGCCGGGCCACCTCGGTGTCCGTCAGCACCAGCAGCGCGCGCGGCCTGCCTGCGGACAGCCCCGCTCCACTGGAGCCCGCTCGCTGCTGATCAGCCGGTTCCACGCCTTCTGCGCGCCGAGCTCGGACTTCTCGGCCCCATTAGTTCGTGCAAGCAATCAGCTCTTTGATCGTCGAGGAGCCTTTTCCTGAAACCCGGTGGTCGGACAGTGCTGCCGTGGGAAGCGGAGACATGATGGGCAAGAGTCCTTATGACTATGTCGTGGTGGGAGCGGGGACGGCGGGGTGCGTGATTGCCTCCCGGCTTTCGGAACGCCCGGGCGTGCGGGTGTTGTTGCTGGAGGCGGGAGCCCGGGACGCAACCGAGGCGATGGCATCTCCTTGGGGGTTCCTGGGGTTTGACCCGTCATCCCTCTGGCTGGGCGCCTCGACCGTGCAGGCCGGTACAGGCAGGGCCGCTGACGTGCTGCGCGGTAAGGCGCTCGGCGGATCGTCGAGCATCAACGGCCTCTACCACCTGCGGGGGCACCGGTCCGGTTACGACGAATGGCCCGGCCTCGGTGCTCCGGGCTGGGGTTTCGACGATCTGCTGCCTTATTTCCGCCGCAGCGAGAGCACTCGCAGTCGTGATGCCTCCGTGCGGGGCACGGACGGGCCGGTCGCGGTCGCCCCGGTCCCGGAACCCCATCCCCTGGCCACGGCGGGCGTCGACGCCGCAGCGGAGGCTGGGTTCGCACGCGCCGATGACATCGGCAGCGGGCTGGAGACCGGGTTCGGGTGGAGTGACATGAATCTGCCCGGCGGCGCCCGCCAGAGCGCGGCCGACGCCTACATCCGTCCGTTCCTCGACCGGCCGAACCTGGACGTCGTCACGGACGCGACCGTGCAGCGGCTGCGCACCACCGCGGGCCGCTGCACCGGTGTCGAGTACACCATCGGTGGGGAGCACCTGTCCATCGACAGCGCCGAGGTCATATTGACCGCGGGAGCCATCGGTTCCGCGCACCTCCTGATGCTGTCAGGGATCGGCCCGGCCCAACACCTTGAGGAACACGGTATCGACGTCGTCGCCGACCTGCCGGGAGTGGGATCCCATCTGCAGGACCATCCGATGGCGGGCGTGGTGTACGAGGCCGACCAGCCCGTACCGTTCGTTCCTGCCAACCCGCCGGCCGAAATGATGGGCCTGCTGTTCAGCGATCCCGCCGCGGCCCGGCCGGACCTTCAGGTCTACATCGTCGCCGCACCGCTCCCGTCGGCTTGGGGCCAGCCGCCGGCCAACGGCTACTCCATAGCCTTCTCCGCGATGGCTCCGCACAGCAGCGGCACCGTGCGCCTGGCGGACGCCCATCCCGCCAGTGTTCCCGTCGTCGACCCGGGCTACCTGAGCGACGACCGTGACCTGGAGGTCATGCGCAAGGGCCTGGCAGTGGCACGCCGCATCGGCGAGGCCGACGCGTTCGCCGACTGGCGCAAGCAGGAAGCGGTGCCGGGCTCCGGGACGAGCGGCGAATCTGTGGACGAGTTCATTCGCAAGGCCACCGGCCCCTACTTCCACTTCACCGGCACCTGCCGCATGGGAACCGACGCCGATGCCGTCGTCGACCCTGCGAACCTTCGCGTGCACGGAATAGCCGGACTGCGTGTCGCAGATGCCTCGGTGATGCCGTCCATCCCCTCGGCCAACACCAACGCGACCGTTTACGCCATCGCCGAACGGGCCGCCGAACTGATCGACTGAGCCTTCTTCCGCGCCCACGGCGCTTCCACAACGCGCTTCATCCCCCCGTCGTCCGTCGAACGCGACCCCGACCGGCCTCATCACCCTCCTCAGACAGGAGCACCACCATGTCCGAAACGCTTCAGACCACTGACGTCGTCACCTCCGACGCCGACCTGCTCGACCGCACCGCGACCGCCGTGCGCGCCGCCGGTGCGGCGCTGCGCGAGCGTTTCGGCGATGTGGTCCGTTACGAGACCCGTGACGAGCTGATGCATGCGCTCGCCGTCAACGACGACACGGCCCTGGACATCCTGCGCCCCTGCCTCACGAGCCTGCGCCCGGAGGCCGGCTGGGTGGAGGACGAGCTGGACGGCGGGGCGCTGCCGCCCGGCGAGTGGTGGGTCGTGGACCCGGCCGAAGGCAACGTCAACCACCTGCACGCGCTGCCGGAGTGGGCGGTGACCGCGACCCTCGTGCGTGAGAACCAGCCGGTGCTCACCGCGGTCCACCTGCCGCTGACCGGCGAGACCTACACCGCGCTCACCGGCGCCGGCGCCTACCTCGACGGCCGGCCGCTGCGCGTCTCCCCGACCGCGGACCTCGGCCTGAGCATCGTGGCCACCAGCCAGGCCCGGCCGGACGAGGACGAGAGGGTCGTACGGCGCGTCGGCTCCTCGATCACCGCGATGCTCTTCGACGCGCTCGTCGTCCGCACCGCCGTGCCCGCGACCCTGCACCTCACGAACGTGGCCGCCGGCCGCATCGACGCCTTCTGGCAGTTCGCCGGCGCCCGAGCGGACCTGCTGCCCGGCGCGCTGCTCGTCACCGAGGCCGGCGGACAGATCTCCGACGCCGAGGGCCGCCCCTGGACCCCGCAGAGCGAGAGCTTCCTGGCCGCCGCGCCCGGCGTCCACGCCGAAGCCGTCGCCACGCTCTCCCGCTGACCCCGCACACCACAACCCGCACCCAACGCAAGGACCAGAACATCATGACCACGATCGCAGTTCTCGGAAACGGCCGCGTCGGCGGCAACCTGGCGAAAGCCCTCACCCTGGCAGGGCACGAGGTGACCGTCGCGGACCGCGCGCCGGGCGCCGCCGCCGATGCCGCCCGGGCGGCCCGGATCGTCATCAACGCCACCCCGGGCGCCGGCTCCCTGGAACGTCTCGCCGCCCTGCGCGAAGAGCTGCACGGCAAGATCCTCGTGGACGTCTCCAACGCCACCGTCGACGGACCGGACGGAATGCCCGCCGCCCTGATCTACCCCGGTTCAAGCCTCGCCGAGCAACTCCAGGCAGCGCTCCCCGAAACGCACGTCGTCAAGACCCTCAACACCATGCTCTTCCCGGTGATGACCGCCCCGGCCACGCTCACCCAGACGCCAACCGCCTTCCTCTCCGGCGAGGAACCGGAGGCCAAGCGGACCGTCCTTGAACTGCTCATCGACCTCGGCTGGCGCAAGGAATGGATCACCGACCTCGGCGGGATCCAGACCGCTCGCGCCACGGAGGCCGCGATACTGTTCGTACCGCACGTCATCCGGTCCATCGGATTCACCCCCTTCGCGATCTCGATCGCCCGCTGACCGTCGAGCCGCGCAACCTGCAGGTGACCGGAGCCGGCACCTGCACGGATGGGTTCCCGGTGGGACACGACCGCGACAGGATGATCTTGGCCGACACGGCTTGGCAGGCCGATCGGCATGGCCCGCAGGCCGGAAGACGCCCGGCTTCGGCAGCGGCTCGGTGAGTGACCTACCGGGGCAACTACGAGGTCGCGCTCACGGTCCGTTCCGTCGACACCGGGGCTGTGCACTACGAACTCGGTGCCTCCGGGGCACCACCTGCCTGGGCGTGGCCGACGCCATCGGCCCACACGGCGAACTGCGCGCCGGCCACTAACCGTTACCTCCGGCGAAAGGTCCGACCGAGGCGGCGAAGACGTCCCCGGCACGAGCCCATGAGGGAGGACCGAGCGCGAGTGCGACCCCTGACGATCAGGCTGCGACCTGATCGTCAGGGGTCGCGTCGTTCATCTCGCCGAATCAGAAACATCAGCTCTGCCTCCCGGCCGCTGCAATGCGAGCCGTCTGTAGGAAGATTGGCACGGTGTCCACATGGGTCATGGCGGCGTCCTGCGGAACACGACCACCACAGGACGGCGTTGAAGCAATGAAGACGAGAGGATCGCAGAGGGATGCACGGTACTGGAGCGGAGGTCGACGGCGCGCGCGGGGTGTTCGCTGTGGACTCGACCGCCCCGGATTCCGCACCGCGGGGACTCGACGTTTTCCGGCGCGGGTGGCAGACGCAGGTCGGCGACGATGTCTTCCAACTGCCGGCCTTCAGCCCGGACACGATCGGTGACTTCCGGGTCAAGGGCAAGGTTGCCAAGGTGCATGGCGCGGCGATCGCCGATCTCCACGCCGCGTCGGCAACCCGGACCGCGGACGTCCCGGGCGGCGATCAGGATCTGGTTGCCATGTATGTCGTGCGGAGCGGCGCATGGACTCTGGGCGGCCCGTCCGGCTACGGCGACCAGACCGTGTCGGCCGGGCAGTTCCTCGTCCGGCACCTCGGGCGCCTGACGGCCTTCGAGACGACGGCGCACCTCACGGCGAAGTTCCTCGTCCTGCCCCCCGGCGAGCTCAAACCCCTGCTCGGGAACCGGGTCGTCACCGGGCCGGCGGACTCGGCCGAGGTGCGCTTGCTGACGGCCCTTGCAGACATGATCCACATGACCGTGGCCGACCTCGGCCCGGCCGGTGTGGCAGCTGCCCAAGGTACCCTGATCGAGCTGACCAAGGCGGTGGTGAAGGGCCGGTTCGACGACGTAGAGCCCCGATTGGCTCCGGCGCTCACCCAGGCGGCCAAGGACCTCGCGGACCGTCGGCTCGCTGATCCCGAACTTTCTCCGGCGATGCTTGCGCGTGAACTCAACGTCTCAGTCCGCACGCTGCACCGGGCATTCGCCGTGGTGGGAGAGCAGGTGAGCACCTACATCCGCCACCGGCGACTGCATGAGGCCCGGCTCGCCCTTGTCTCGCCGTCAGGGCGCCTGAGCATTTCGGAACTCGCCGCACACTGGCAGTTCGCGGACGGCAGTCACTTCACCCGAGCCTTCAAGAAGCACTACGGTCAGACTCCCACCGAGTGCGCCCGCTCGACCGGACCGGCCTCGCTCTCGTCGAACCGGCACCCGCCGGGCCACGGGTCGGCCGATAGCGCGTGACCAGAGGTACGGCTGCAGTTCAGCGGATGCCGCCGACTCGTGTCCCAAGCAAGGCAGCGGGGCGCTGTGGGCGGCCTGGGCACCGGCTGGAGGCTCGACGACCTGCACCGCACGCGACCCGCCGACAACGAGGGCCGGGATGACGTGCCCGAACCGTCACGGCTTCGCCTGTGACTCCGACGGCTATCGCGTCACGGCTGCCAAGGGCAGCACGGTGCTCCGCACCTCGTCCTGGGACGTCAACGGAGCCCTGCCCACCATCGGCGCCGAGTACGACGGCAGAGGCCTTGAGTATCGCCACCTGGGGCCGCGTCATCAGAGGAAGGGCGCAGTCATGAACCCCGCCCAGCACGGAGCGGCGTTCGCAGCCGAGACCGCCTGCGTTATGGGCGTTACGTGCCATATCTTGACGCGTATTCGACGCACGTGACGCACGTTTGACGCACGGACGGCACGGTTTCTGATGGGTCGTCATGCGCGATTGGTGACCGCCGGGCGGAGCCCTCGATTGGGTGGCGGTGGGCAGCTTGCAGTGGCCGGGGCGCTGACTGCCGAGCTGTTGACTGCCGCTGCCTATCCGCCTCTCGATAGTGACGTTCCGTGACGCGAGGTTCGCGTGCTCGTGAGGGGGCGTCCGCTGGGTCAACCGCTCCCGATCCGGTGGCGGCGAGGTCCTCGGGCTTTTCGTCTACAGGCGGATCACGATGAGGGCGGTGTCGTCGGTGAGGTCGGCCGCAGGGATGAGGCGGGTCAGAAGTGTGTCGGCGAGCTGGTCCGGGTCCGCGGCGCTGTGTTCGGGGCGGGCGCCGAGCAGTGGGTCGCTGGCCTGGTCGAGGTAGGTGACGGTGTCATCGGGGAGCCGGAGCACGGGTGGGGTGGCCGGCGCTGCTGTAGATGAGGGTGCGGGCGTTCCAGCCGACGAGGACGCAGGCGGCGGTGGTGGATACGGCGCCGTCGACGGAGCGGGCGTACAGGCTGAGAACCTCCAGGGCCTGGGCGGGGTCGTCGGAGACTCGGGAGGCGGCGGACACGGTGCGCTGCCGAGCTGGCCCATGACGCCGGCCGCGACGGCCGTGCGGCAGCCCTCAGGCAGGTCGACGAGGGCGTACCAGTCGCTGCACACGTTCAGGCTCCCACCGCTGGCCGGTGGCACACCGCGGCCCGGTGGTGGCCGAGCGGCGGGGCGCGGGCAGCATCGCCTCCTGCAGGTGGAGGGCGACCTCTCCCTCCCGGGCGTGGGCTTGACGCAGGCGCTCGTTGACCTCTTGCAACTTCCGGGCGCGGGTGTAGAGCTCGCTCGGCGCGCGGTCCGCCGCGGTCGGCCGCCGCGGGCGCGGATGAGTTCGGCGACCGCTTCGACCCGGTGCAGCAGCAGAGCCACGGTGCCGTCAGGAGCGACCGGGCTCCAGTACGGCTCGTCCCACACCCCGGGCCGGTCGGGGTACCCCACGTCGTAGTCTGCACGGCCATGGTGTCGGGCTCGCCGGTGTCCGCGACTGGCGCAGTGAGGCATACAGGTTGCGCATACCGGTCGCGGCGGGTCGTTCGGGTTGTGGGGGAAGACGTCGAACAGGTACCGGCCGATCAGCTGCTCACGGGGCCGGCCCGACATCGACAAGAACGCCTCGTGGCATCCGCGTACGCCAGATCGCGGAGTGCAGCCGCTCCCGGCAGCGCGTGGAACGATTTCTCGCTGGAAGGGGCCGGGCCGGTCTGAAGGCTGCTTGGTGCTGCTGGCATGGATGCCGCATGTGGATGTCGTCGTGACGCCGCGCGTGGAGCGGGAGCGAGTCGAAGTCGGTGCGGAGGTGCTGGTCGGAGAAGCGCCTTGCTCGGGTTGTCGACGTGCGTGAACGAGGGGAAGGTGGCTGGAGCGGGCTGTCGCGCCGCGGCTGCTCGGGCCTCCCTGCGCAAGAGCGGTGGCTGCGGTGGAAGGCGCCAAGGAGACGTCGCCGGTAGGGATCCGGCGGCATGCCTCAGATCGGGTGTCGTGCGTTGACAGGCGGGACTGCCTGTCTGATGCTTTAATCAGTTCTGCTGAGATGGTCAGTGGGTGTGGGTGGGCACCTTCGGATGCCGCCGTGGCATCCCTTACCTGGCCGAATGGGAAATTCTGCGCCGGCTGACAGCGTGGGCGCTCGATCCCGAGGAGAAGTGCCATGGGTGAAAAGGATCTGCAGGACAGGTTCCAGAAGCTGCCTGAGGCCGTCCGGGAGAAGGTCGACTCGGCGCTGGCGGACGCGAAGATCGCGCTGAAGTTGCGTATCGCCGAGCTTCTGGCCGACAAGGAGGAGATGGCCGAGCACGCCGTCACCACTGCCGGCCGGATCGGCGCGAAGAGCGGCGAGGTGTCCGAGCTGACGACCATCCTGCCGCTGAAGCCGGACGGCGCGAAGCAGCTGCGGAAGTTCTTCAAGCTGGTCGGCGGGAACCTGGCGGGCGCAGGTCAGGTCGGCACGCTGCACAACATGCGGTTCGTGTTCCTGGAGAACGACACGAAGCTGCTGTTCGCAACTGCCTTCGACGGCGAGTGGGACCCCTACATCGACGACTTCGCCACCAAGATCCCCGACTTCATGGACTACCTGTTCAGCAACGTCGAGGGATGGCCCGGTATCACCTCGCCGGACGTGAAGGAGTTCATCGTCAAGCACCAGCTCCCGGCGGAGGCGTGGTACGTCGCGCACCCCGACCTCACTGTTGCGGAGGCCGGTCGGCTCAAGCGGCAGGAGGCCGCCGTGCAGCGGTTCCTGTCCGACCTCAACTGACGGCAGGCGCGCCATGCCTTCTCCGCTGTTCCGGCGTCTGCGCCGCCCGCCCACGCTGGATCTCGACGACATCCAGGCGACCTTGCTGCGGGCCCGACCCGAGCCCTACTTCGGTACCCACGCGATCCTGGAGATCACTGACGCTGCAGGGGGCAGGGAGCTGCTGCGTCGGCTGGCCCCGAGGGTGACCTCGGCGGCCCGCTGGGACGAGCCGCAGGCGTCCTGGCTGGCTCTCGCCCTCAGCTACCAGGGGCTGGTGGCGCTCGGCGTACCGCAGGAGTCACTGGCCTCCTTCCCCGCCAACTTCCGTGCCGGGATGGCCGCCCGCGCCGAGCGGCTGCGGGACACCGGCGTGAACGCCCCGGAGCGCTGGGAGTTCCCGTTCGGCACCCCGCGCGTGCACATCGCCGTCACGGTCTACGCCGCGAGCGAGAGCGACTGGCGCACAGAAGTCGCCGCCTATGAGGAGGAGTTGGGCGAAGTCCCGGGGGTGCGGCTGCTGTCGCACCAGGACTTCGCGGCCGATGGGTTCAACGTCTTCGGATACCGGGACGGCTTCAGCCAGCCGGTGATCGAGGGCAGCGGCGCCGAACCGCTGCCCGGCGACGGCCGTCCTATCAAAGCAGGAGAGTTCCTGCTCGGCTACCCGAGCGAGACGGGTGTACCGCTGCCCGTGCCGGCCCCGGACGTCCTGGGCCGCAACGGTACGTACGTCGTCTTCCGTAAGTACCACTCCCACGTCGCCGCCTTCAACAAGTGGCTGCACGACAACGCCGGCACCGAAGCCGAACGCGAACTGCTGGCCGCCAAGCTCGTCGGGCGTTGGCGCAGTGGCGCACCGCTGGCCCTGGCCCCGGAGCGCGACGACCTGGCCATCGGTGAGGATCCGAACCGGATCAACGACTTCGACTACTCCGCCGATCCACGCGGTCTGCGGACTCCTCTGGGTTCCCACATCCGCCGGATGAACCCGCGCGACACGAAACTGACGGTTCTCACCGACCTCAACATCCGCCGGATCATCCGGCGGGGCACCTCCTACGGCACCCCGCTGCCCCCGGACCGGTTGAAGGACGACGGCAAGCCGCGTGGCCTGGACTTCATCGCTCTCGGCGCACGCGCGATCGACAACGTCGAATTCCTGCAGAGCGAATGGGTCGGCTCCGGCAATTTCATGGGCCTGGGCAAGGAGAAGGACCCGATGATCTCGCTCCAGGACAAGGGCGCCTACTTCACGGTGCCCGGCACCCCGCCCCGCAGGGTGCAGAACATCCAGTCCTTCAACACCCTGCTCGGCGGCGAGTACTTCTTCATGCCCGGCCTGTCCGCCATCCGCTGGCTCAGCGGCATCTGACCCGAACCCTTCGCGGAGGCACTCATGACCTCGTACGTCTCCTACCGCCCCGACCTGGAACAGCCGTTTCCGAACGAGGAGGAGCTGATCCGCCAGGTCGTCGAGGCCATGGGCAAGGCCAACCAGCAGGTCGCCGACAAACACCGGCACGGCCTGCGCGACGCCCACGCCAAGAGTCACGGCGTCCTCGCCGGCGAACTGCGCGTCCAGCCCAACCTGCCCGCCCACCTCGCTCAGGGCCTCTTCGCCGAACCGGCCACCTACCCGGTGATCGTCCGCTTCTCCTCCGCCCCCGGCGACCTGCGCTCCGACCAGGTGCCCGTGCAGCGCGGCATCGCGATCAAGGTGATCGGCGCACCCGGACCCCGCGCCATCGACGACGGCTTCACCACCCAGGACTTCCTCCTGGTCAACCACCCCACGCTGCCCTTCGGCAACATCGCCGAGTACGCCAAGCTCCAGGACCTGCTGGAGAAGCAGCCCCGCCAGAGCGACCAGCAGCTCCAGCTCACCGGCGCGGCCGCCCGCGTGGCCGCCAAGGCCCTCACCCGCTCCGGACGCCCGCTCCCGCCGACCGTCGAGACCCTGGCCGCCGCCAACGATCACATCCTCGGCGAGACCTTCCACTCCATGGCCGCGCTGCGCTACGGCGACCATGTCGCGAAGATCTCCGCCGCGCCCCGCTCGGCGAACGTGAGAGCCCTCACCGGCAGCCGCGTCCACAAGAAGGCCGGCGAGTCGGCGCTGCGCGACCTCGTCGTCGACTTCTTCGCGCACGACAGCGCCGAGTACGACATCCGCGCCCAGCTGTGCACGGACGTCGAACGGATGCCCGTGGAGGACGCCTCGGTCCTGTGGCCCGAGGAACTGTCCCCGCACGAGACCGTGGCGGTGCTGCACCTGCCCGCGCAGGACGCCTACAGCGACGCCCGCCGCCGTTACGCGGACGACGTCCTGTCCTTCAGCCCCTGGCACGCCCTGGAGGCCCACCGTCCCCTGGGTTCCATCATGCGGTCGCGCCGCGCCGCCTATCCCGCCTCCAGCGACTTCCGCCACCGTGTCAACGGCATCGAGCCCGAGGAGCCGTCCGACATCAAGGAGCTTCCCGCCTGATCAGGCAGGCCGGCTCTGGATACGGCCGCGGATCGTGCAGCGGCTCGCGTGCCAGAATGGTGGTGCCCGTTTCCGTCCGGACTCTTCGAGGTTCCTTCCGTGCCCCAGCCCGTCGGCCGCGTGCCGCAGCGACGCAACGCACGGTCCAACCGGGCACGCATCCTGGCCACCGCTCGCCAGGAGCTCGGGCGAAACCCCGACACCACCCTGGAGGAGCTGGCGCGCGCCTCCGGTGTCGTCAGGCGAACGCTCTTCGGGCACTTCCCCGGACGTGCCGCGCTCCTGGAGGCGCTGGCCGAGGAGGCCGCCGAGGCTCTTCAGGGCGCCGTGGCAGGCGCGGCGGAGGCGACGGAGCCGGCCGAGCGGGCGCTCGCGCGCTTCTCGTTGGCGATGTGGCCGGTGGGAGACCGGTACCGGATGCTCCTGGCGCTCGCCCAGCGGGATCTCGGCGTCGAAAGGGTCGCCGAGATCCTCGAACCCGCCCGTGTCAGGGCGACGGCCGTCGTGGAGCGGGGCCAGCGGGACGGAGTCTTCCACTCTCATCTGCCGCCCGCGGTGCTCAGCGCCGCTCTGGAGGCGATGGCGCTCGCCCTGCTGGAAGAGGTCAACACCGGGGCTCTGGAGGACGACGGCACCCGGGTGGCCGTCACCACGCTCATCGCGGCCGGCGTGCCGGAGGAGCGGGCGGGCGTTGTTGTAGAAGAGGTGGCGGCCTCGGTCGCCCCGGAGGCCGGCGGCGACGGCTGAGCCGCGGCCCGGCCGCCGGCGCGGAAGTGCGAGCGGACCCGGTGCCGAGGCGCTGCCTCCGGGCGACTTCCTGCCTGGTGCACCCCCCTCCGTCGCACCGGGAAGTCCCAGCCGGGGGCCACTCGGTTCTTCCCGGTCGGCACCCTGGACGCACGCAGCAAGAGGAGGGTGTCGGCTGTCCCTTCCGGCACCGTCCGGGGCCGTGCACCGCTCAGGTACGGCCCGTCCTTGGTGGAGGAGGCCGGAACGCTGTCCGGCCTCCGGTCGGCGGCCATGAGCCGCGGTCATGCCGTGGGGTTCAGGCGGCGCCTACGGTCTCGGTCTGCCTCGCCGTCCCGTCCGTCTGCTCCTGACGGTGCTTCGCGACGCGCTTGCGGCCGGGCAGGACGGCGATGACGATCAGCGTGCCGGCGGCCATGATGATGCCGCCGATGAGGCTGGTGTGGGCGATGGAGTGGGCGAAGGACTCGTGCACCGCGCCGAGCAGGGCCTGGGCCTGTTGGGCGCCGCCCTGGGGGTTCAGGGCGACCTGTTCGGCGACCGCGATGCCGCCGCCCACCGAGTCCTTGGCGGTGTCCATCGCGGCGGCCGGGAGGTGGCCGCCGACGAGCTCGGTCAGCTTGTCCTTGTAGGACGTGGCCAGCAGTGAGCCGAGGACGGCGATGCCCAGGGCGCAGCCGAGCTCCAGCGCGGTGTCGTTGGCGCCGCCGCCGACGCCGAGCTCCGATTCGGGGAAGGCGCCCATGATGGTGTCGGTGGCCGGGGACAGGCTCAGCCCGATGGCGAAGCCGAGCAGGAGCAGGGGCGCCAGGAAGTCGGTGTACGTCGAGCCCGACTCGATCTGGGTGAGCAGGAAGACGCCTGCCGTGCCGATGGCCATGCCGGTCCCGACCATCAGCTTCACGCCCAGCTTCGGGGCCAGCTTGCCGGTCACCGCGGCACCGACGAAGACGGCTCCGGCGAGCGGCAGCAGTCGTATGCCGGTCTCCAGCGCGTCGTAGCCGAGGACGAACTGCAGGAACTGGGTGGAGTAGTAGATCGAGCCGAAGGTGCCGAAGAAGAAGAACAGCACCGCGAGCATCGAGCCGCTGAAGGGGCGCTCCTTGAACTTCCGCACATTCAGCATGGGGTTGGGGTGGCGCAGCTCCCAGACGATGAAGGCTGCCAGACTCAGGCCGGCGACCACGGCCGCGGTGATCGGGCCGGTGCCCCAGCCGAAGTGCGGGCCTTCGATGGTGGCGTAGACGAGGCTGCCGACCGAGGCGATCGACAGCAGACCGCCGACATAGTCGATGCGGCCCATGCCCTTCGCTTTGGACGGCGGTACCAGTACCAGCGCTCCGACGACGCCGAGGACGGCAATGGGCACGTTCATGAGGAAGGTGGAGCCCCAGGCGTGGTCCTGCAGCAGCCAGCCGGCGGCCACCGGTCCGGCGGCGATGGCGAGGCCGGAGGTGGCGCTCCAGGCCGTGATGGCCTTGGCGCGCTCTGCCCTCGGGAAGATCGCGACCAGCAGGGAGAGGGTGGCCGGCATGACCACGGCGGCGCCGACGCCCATGATCGCGCGCGCGGTGATGACCAGGCCGGTCTCGTCGACCAGGCCGCCCGTCACCGAACCGGCCGCGAAGATCAGCAGGCCCAGGATCAGCGCGCCCCGGCGGCTGTACTTGTCGCCGATCGCTCCCAGTACCAGCATCAGCGCCGCGTACGGGACGGTGTAGCCGTCGATGACCCACTGCAGGTCGCTGCTGGAGAGTCCCAGGTCCTGCGTCAGGTCCGGCGCGGCCACGACCAGCGACGTGTTGGCCATCACGACGATCAGCAGGCTGAGACAGAGCACGAGCAAGGCCCACCAGCGGCGTGGGTAGGGCTCGGTCATCTTCTCGGCGGGTGTGTTGGCAAAGAGCGGCATCGAGGCCTCGGCGGGGGGGGAGAGAGAAAGCGGGAGGCTTCGGGGGAGAGGATCGGCGCGGGCGCGGCTGTCTGCCTGCGAGGCACCGTCGGGCAAGTTAATTGCCCATCCATGTGCAGGTTAGCTAATTGCTCGCTAGTGTGCAACTAGTGAGTCACCTTCCCCGCCGCTGACCGGAGCTCCCGACCTGACCTGCCCGAGGGTGTGGTGTGGCGCACGGTGTCCGGTCACCAACGGCCGACCCGGCCCGCTGAGCCGGGCGCTGGAGGGGCATCCGCTGGGCCTGCTGGAGTGCGTGAACGCCGGGGCCTGGCCCGACGACGGCACCCGCACCGCGACCGCCGCGCTGATCGCGATGGGTGCGGACGGTGACCGAGCCGCGGCCTGCGTCCGAGGGCTCGGCCGGCCCGAGTGCATCGGCGCCTTCGTCTCAGAGACTCACCCCGAGAAGTTCCTGACCGCCTTCTGGAGAGCACTCCCATGTACCAGCCCCAGCCCGATGACGGACGCGTCGGCGAGCCCTACCGTGGCGATTCCTTGTCCACGGGCTTCTCTGCCCCGAGGGGGCGGCTCCTGATCGTCGTCGCCGCTTCTATGGCGGCGTTGCTGACTGGTGGCGTCGCGGTGGACCGGATCGCGGCGGCCCGTGCGGAGAGCCATACGGCCGAGGCGTTCCAGCACGGCATGGGAACCGCGGATCGGCCGTCGGTACGCGTCAGCGGCTTCCCGGTGCTCACCCAGCTGGCGAAGGGCAGCCTCCGGCACATCGACCTGGCCGCCCATGACATACCCGCGAACTGGCTCGATTCGGCCCCTGCCGGTGACGAAGCTGACCGTACGCCTTGACGGGCTGAAGACCTCCGGGAGTGCTGAGGAGGCTCACGCCGACCATGTCGAGGCGACCGCGTTCCTCTCGTACGGTGACGTGTCGGGCGCGCTCGGTGTGCGGATGTCACCAGGTGGCGAAACGGACCGGATCGGTGCGACGGCCGTTCTGCCGGTCGTCGGCGACGTCACCGTGAGCGCGGCCGTCTCGGCGGCAACGGGCAACCGCATCGCCTTCACGGATGTCCGCACCGTCCGGGGCGAGCTGCTCCTCCGCTGAAAACGCTGCTGGACAGAGCCCTGGAAGATCCCATCCCGCTGGAGAGCGTCCCCGAGGGGCTGCACCTGCGATCCGTCACCACCACGCGGGACGGAATCGACGCCGCCTTCACCGGCCGCTCGGTCGCCTTCCGGCAGGGTTCGTCCGCCGCCGGGTAGGAGCGGTCGTCTCAGACGGGGCCGGGGAGGGGGCGCCGGGCGACCTCGTGGGCGTCGTCCGGTGGTACGCCCAGCATGCGCAGGGCCATCTCGGCCAGGTTCACCGCGGCCTCGTCACCGTCCACGTCGGGGCGCGCGAACCTCAGCTCCACCAGGGACAGCAGGGTGCCGCCCAGTGCGGACAGGGCCACAGTCGGGTCGGCCACGGTGAAGCGGCCGGAGGCCGTGCCGACCTCGATGTCACGCAGCGCCCGCCGGGCCAGGCCGTTGTCCGAGTGGATGTGACCGAGGCCGCGACGGCGCAGGATCTGCATCAGTTCAGGGTGGGAGTCGGCCATGCGTGCGCTGAGCCGGAAGCCCGCCGCGACGAGCTCCGCAGGGTCGTCGATCTCCGCCAGGCGCTGGTCGAAGTTCCGACCGTACTCCTCCAGGGCGTCCACCACCGCCGCCTCGAACAGCTCGGCCTTCGACTCGAAGTGGTTGTAGAAGGAGCCGAAGCCCACGTCGGCGCGCTCGGCGATCGCCTGGATGCTGATGCCTGTGTCCCCGCTGTCGGCGAGTATCTGCCGGGCGGCGCGAATGAGCGCGCTACGGGTCTCGGCGCGACGTCGCTCGAATCGGTTGCTGGGCGGGGCTGACGTAGGCATGGGCCAAGTCTAACCGCGCAGGCGATGACGACTGCAGTTCTGATGAATCCATCATTTCCAGCCGGGAACATCTTGACGACGGAACTGTCAAAGTTGATGATTTCCTCATTGCGGCAATGTTGCTCGGAGGACACCATGTCTGAGACCCGCGTCCACGGGGCCGATGCCAAAACGGCCCACCAGGACCTGCATAGCGAACAGGGAGCCCTGAGGGGCGAGCATCCCGGCCGCTCCCGGAATCCCGTGATCAAGGTCGCGGACCTGGCCTGGCTGGAGTTCGAGAAGCCTGACCTGGAGCGAGCCGAGGTCTTCGCCCGGGACTTCGGCTTCCAGATCGCCGCGCGCACCGACAGCGAGCTGTGGCTGCGCGGCACGTTCGCCGGCTCGCCGTGCATGGTGATCCGGCGCGGGCGTACGTCCCGCTTCATCGGCCCGGCGTTCCGTGCGGCGGAGCGTCCCGATCTGGACCGGCTGGCGCGGGCCACCGGTTCCGACGTGCGTGACGCGGACGTACCCGGTGGCGGGAAGACGGTCGACCTGCTCGATCCGTCCGGCTTCCCGGTGCGGGTGGTGCACTGCGGCGAGCAGCTGCCGGCGCTGCCCGAGCAGCTGCCGCTGCTGCTCAACTTCGGTACGGACCATCGTCGTACGAACACCACGCAGCGCCCGCCGCGCGAGCCGTCCCGGATCCAGCGGCTGGGCCACGTCGTCCTGGAGACCCGCGTGTTCGGCCGGGCCCTGGACTGGTACCTGGACACGCTGGGGATGATCGTGTCCGACTTTCTCTTCCTGGACGGGCAGCGCGACCGCGGCCCGACCATGGCGTTCATCCGCTGCGACCTCGGCAGCGTGCCGGCCGACCATCACACGCTGGCCATGCACCTGGGACCGGGGACCGGCTATGTCCACTCCGCCTACCAGGTCACCGACCTGGACTCGATCGCCGTCGGCGGCGAATACCTCAAGGAACGCGGATACCAGCGCAGCTGGGGCGTCGGTCGGCACATCCAGGGCAGCCAGCTCTTCGACTACTGGCGCGACCCCGACCGCTTCATGCTGGAGCACTTCGCCGACGGCGACCTGTTCTCCAGCGACGTCGAGCCCGGGTGGGCACCCATGTCGACCAGCGGTCTTGCCCAGTGGGGTCCACCGGCCACGCGTGACTTCCTCGGCGCGAGTCCCTCCCCGCAGCGGGTCCGCGACGTCATCCAGGCCCTGCGCGGCGACAACGAGATGGACCCGGCGCGCCTGCTGGGCCTGCTCAAAGCCGCCAAGTCCTGAACACCGACCCCCTCACGAAGGTACTGACATGAGCACCAACGTCCTGCGCACCGCCGACGGATGGTGGGTCGTCCGCGGCCACCGGGCCATCCCTGTCGACACCAAGGCCACCACCACCGCCGAGCTGATCGCCGATCGTGACGCCGTACGAGAGGCGGCTCGCTCGACCGAGGCGGGCACGCCCGTCGCCGACCTGGCCGTCCTCTCGCCGGTCACCACCCCCTGCCGGGTGGTCGCCCAGATGGTCAACTACCGGAGTCACGCCCGTGATTCGGGCTTCACGGGCGACATCCCGCCCGCCTTCTTCCGCAAGGCGTCCGGGTCGGTCAGCGGACCCGGCGACCCCGTCGTACGGCCCTCGCACGTGAAGTTCCTCGACTACGAGGTCGAACTCGGGCTCGTCATGGGCGCCACCCTGCCCATCGGCACCACGGTCGACGAGCGGGACCTGCCGTCGTACGTCGCCGGGCTCGTCGTCACCAACGACATCAGCGCGCGCGACGTCCAGCTGACCAAGACGCAGTTCTACGAGAGCAAGTCCTACCCGACCTTCACACCGACCGGCCCGTACCTCGCCCTGCTTGAGCCGGAGGACTTCGTCCATCTCCTCGACCTCAGGCTGAAGCTGTCCGTCAACGGCGAGCTGCGCCAGGACCGCACCCTCGCCGACATGATCGTCCGCCCGGCGCAGGCCCTCACCCTGCTGGCCCGTTTCCAGACCCTCGACCCCGGCGACCTGCTCCTGACCGGCACGCCCGGCGGCACGGCCCTCAAGGCCCCGCCGAAGCCGGTCGAGAAGGTCGGCGCACTGCTGCCGCCCGCCTTGAAGTGGAAGGCTTTCTTCAAGTCCCAGGCGAAGAACCCGCACTACCTGCACGCGGGAGACGTGATCACGGCGACGATCGCGACCCCGGACGGCCGGATCGACCTCGGCGAGCAGCGGACCTCCGTCACGGACGCGAAGTAGGGACCTGAGGTGAGCCGCACCGAACAGCAGGTACCCGTGGTGATCATCGGCGCGGGACCGGTGGGCGTGACCGCCGCCCTCCTCCTCGCCCGGCGCGGGGTGCGCACCGTCGTCCTGGAACGCCACCGGGACGTCTACCCGCTCCCGCGCGCCGTCGCCACCGACGACGAGGTCCGCAGGATCCTCCAGGCCGCGGGCGTGGGGGAGGAGTTCGCAGAGATAGCCCGCCCCGCGAACGGACTGCGGCTGCTGGACGCCCAGCACCGGGTCATGGCCGAGTTCCGGCGCTCCGAGCACGGTCATCACGGCTACCCGCAGACCAGCATGTTCGACCAGCCCGAGCTGGAGCGACTGCTGCGCGACGCCCTCGCCCGGAACCCGCAATGCGAACTGCGCAGCGGCGTGGAGGTTACCGGCGTCGGCCCGGACACCGCCGGCCCCGTGCGCGTGACTTACCGCGACGACGACGGAGAGTCCGAACTGTGGGCCGAGGCGGTCCTCGGCTGCGACGGGGCGAACAGCCTCACCCGCGACGCCATCGGCGCCACATGGGAGGACCTGCGCTTCGAGGAACGATGGACCGTCGTCGACGTCCGCACGAACGCCGACGTCCGCTGCTGGGAAGGCGTCGACCAGGTCTGCGACCCACACCGCCCGGCGACCTTCATGCGCGTCGGCGAAGACCGCTACCGCTGGGAGTTCCGGCTGCAGGACGAGCGGCAACCGGTGCGGGAGCTGATCGCCCCATGGATGCCACCCTCCCACGACGGTGACTTCGAGATCGTCCGCGAGACCCAGTACACCTTCCGGGCGCGCATCGCCGACCGGTGGCGCAGCGGACGAGTCTTCCTCCTCGGCGACGCCGCCCACCTCACCCCGCCGTTCATCGGGCAGGGGCTGTGCGCGGGCCTGCGTGATGCCTACAACCTCACCTGGAAGCTGGCCCGCGTCCTGGGCCAGGGCGGCGACGAGCGGCTGCTTGACACGTACGAGAGCGAGCGCAAGCCGCACGCACGGCATGTGATCCGGCTCGCGGTCGCCATCGGCTGGGCCATGACCGGCGGCCAGGACGGCGCCGCCGCACTACGCCGCAGGATCCTGGCCGCTGCCTGCCGCATACCCGGCCTCACCGCGGCGGCGGGCCGGGACCTCAGCCCGTCCCTGACCGCCGGGCCCCTCGTCCGGCGCCGTATGCGCAGGGGCCTCGCGGGCACCCACTGCCCGCAACCATGGGTGGCACTCGACGGACGGCGCATCCGCCTCGACGAACTGCTCGGCGACTCCTTCACCGTCCTGACCGCCGCCGAACCCTGGCCCGCACTGAACGCCCTCGCCCACGCGCTCGGCGCCCGGACGATCCCTGTCACCGGCCTCGGTGACGACGGCACTCTCGCGGCCTGGCTGCGCGCCGGCAGGGTGGATGCCGTCCTGCTGCGCCCCGACCGCGTCGTCATGGACGTCGTTCCGGCCGGGAGGCACGACTTCACCGACACCGCCGCCTGGGCGGCCCTCCTGCACACCACGCGCAGCACCCTCCCCCTCCAACAGACCGCCGAGAAGAGCCTGCTGAGGAGCGCCACACGATGACCAGGCCGGACCCCTTCACGACCCCTGACCCCAAGGCCGTCGTGAACAGCCGCATCATGGACTTCGCCCGCCACGCCGGGCTCGACGGCACCGACTACGCCACCCTGCACCACTGGTCGGTCACCGACCTGGAAGGCTTCTGGCGCGCGGTGTGGGAGTACTTCGACATCGAGTCCGACACCCCGTACGAGCAGGTGCTGGCCGAGGAGCGGATGCCGGGCGCCCGGTGGTTCCCAGGCGCCACCCTCAACTACACCCATCATGCCCTGCGCAACCTCACCGACGACGCCGTGGCGATCACCGCCCTCGACGAGACCGGCTCCAGTCACGAGGTGACCGGCGGCCGGCTGCGCGCCCAGGTCGCCTCCGTCGCCGCCACACTGCGCGATCTGGGCGTCGGCAAGGGGGACCGGGTCGTGGGCTACCTGCCCAACACCCCGCACGCCATCGTCGCCTTCCTCGCCGCCGCGAGCCTGGGCGCGGTGTGGTCGGTCTGCGGGCAGGACTACGCCCCCAAGGCCGCCGCCGACCGCTTCGCCCAGCTCGAACCCACCGTCCTGATCGCCGCCGACGGCTACCTCTTCAACGGCACGACCCACGACCGCCGCGAGGCTGCCGGTGAACTGGCCGCGCATCTCCCGACGTTGAAGGCGACGCTGCTGGTGGACCACGTGGGCCTGCCGTGGCCTTCGCGAGCGTTCCCGTCGCTGGTGGTGCCGTGGGAGGACGCGTCCACCCGCGCCGAGGAACTCACGTGTACGCCGGTGCCGTTCGATAACCCGCTGTGGGTCGTGTTCTCCTCCGGAACCACCGGTCTGCCCAAGGGCATCGTCCACGGTCACGGCGGCGTCCTGCTGGAGCACCTGAAGACCCTCGGCCTGCACTCCGACCTCGGGCCCGGCGACCGTCTGCTCTGGTACACCACGACCCACTGGATGATGTGGAACCTGGTCGCCTCCACCCTGCTGACCGGCGCCACGACCTGTACGTACGACGGCAGCCCCGCACCCTTCGCCCGGCTCGACGTCCTGTGGGAGCTGGCCGCGCGCCACCGGGTGACCGTCTTCGGCACCAGCCCCCAGTACCTGCTGGGCATGGCCAAGTACGGCATCGACCCCTCGGCACACGACCTGTCGTCGATCCGCGTGGTCGGCTGCACCGGCTCCGCCCTGCCGGCCTCCGCCTACCCCTGGGTCCGCGACCACGTCGGCGACCACGTCCTGCTCGCGTCCACCAGCGGCGGCACGGACGTCGTCTCCGGCTTCGCGGGCAGCGCCCCCAACACACCGGTCTGGGCCGGGGAGCTGTCCGCACCTCATCTCGGGGTGGCCCTGGCCGCGTACGACGCCGAGGGCCTCCCGATCGTGGACCAGGTGGGCGAACTGGTCGTCACCCGCCCGATGCCGTCCATGCCGCTGTACTTCTGGAACGACCCCGACGGCACCCGCTACCGCGACGCCTACTTCTCCTCCCACCCCGGCGTCTGGCGGCACGGCGACTGGATCACCGTCACCGGACACGGCTCCGTGATCGTCCACGGCCGCTCCGACAGCACCCTGAACCGCAACGGCGTACGCCTGGGCAGCGCCGACGTCCACGACGCCGTCGAACGCCTCCCCGAGATCACCGAGGCCCTCGTCATCGGCGCGGAAGAACCCGACGGCGGCTACTGGATGCCCCTGTTCGTCGTCCTCGCAGACGACGCGACCCTGGACGACCCGCTCCGCGAGAAGATCAAGGAGGCGATCCGGACCGGCGCCTCACCCCGCCACGTCCCCGACGAGATCCTCGAAGTCCCCGGCATCCCGCACACCCGCACCGGCAAGAAACTCGAAGTCCCCGTCAAGCGCCTCCTCCAGGGCGCCCCGGTCGAGCAGGTCGTCAACCCGGCAGCCGTGGACGCCCCCGACCTCATCGACCACTTCGCCCGCCTGGGCGCCGAACGCCGGAGGCGGCCGGCGTGACCACCGCACAGGTCACCCTCGCCGCCGTACTGTCCCTCGTCTTCCTCCCGCTCAAGGGCGCGGGGGGAGCTCCGCGCGGTCATCGCCGACCGGATCACCTTCCGCTGGACCCTGATCCGTCCGCGGCGGCGAGCGCCTCGTCGAACTCCAGCAGCACTACCGACGGCGGCCGTTCGGCAACGGGGAGTGCTGGGCCGTGAAGATTCGAACGAGCCCAGTCGCAGAGTCCGCTCCGGCTCAACCGGGAACAACTCGCCAAGGAGACGCGCCGACGCCCAAGCAGCGGGGGAACGGCTGGAACAGGCAGGCGTCCACGTCAACCTCGTCAGGGTGCCGTTCAGCGGACCGGCGGACACCTACGGGTTCCGCATCGGAGCCGCTGAAATCACCGGCCGCGGCATGACCGGCCACGACGCCCGAACTCGCCCACCTGATGGCTGACGCCATCGTCCACCGAACGACCAGGGCAACGGCAAACGACACCGCGCGGCTGTCGGCGCGCTCTCGGCCCGATTCCCCCGGCTGCTGTTCGGCTACGACGACGCCACGGGGACAGCCCTCGGGAACACTGTCGCCCATGCGGCCTCCCGCCGCCGGCTCGGCCGGCACCGAGCAGAGAGGCTACTCGGCAGGGTCGGTCAAGCCTCGGCCAGCACCTCCACCGTCCCATGGCCGCCGTCGACGCGGATGCGTTGGCCGGTCCGGATCCGTGTCGTGGCGTTGCCGCACCCGACGACGGCGGGAATGCCCAGTTCGCGGGCGACGATGGAGGCGTGCGAGAGATTCGCGCCCACGTCGGTGACGATCGCCGAGATCCGGGTGAACAGGGGGGTCCAGCCGATGTTCGTCACGGTCGTCACGAGGATTTCACCTGGCCGCAGGGTCTCGCCCTCCTCGACCGTGGCGACGACGCGGGCGATGCCCTCCACCACCCCGCCCGAGGCCGGCGAACCGCTGACCGTGTCGGAGGGGGGCCGTGTGGCGTGCGCGTCGTACAGGTCGGCGCGCCGGTTCGGATCCGCCGCCCAGGTCTGCGGGTCGAATTCGCCTCGGATCAGAGTGGGGTACGTCGGCAGGGCGCGGTACAGCTCGTGGGCGGCGCGCCGCGCCGGCACCGCGGCGAGCGGCCGCTCGTCCCCGGCCAGCACGACCAGGATCTCCTCCGTGTCGAGGAAGAAGAGGTCCTCACCGTGGCCGGTCACTTCACCGGCGCGTCGGACGACATCGCGCAGCAGCCAGAAGACGCGTGCCACTTCGGTACGAGCCGCCTCGCGCAGGCGCGCCGAAGCGGCCCACTGGTCCACCGTGCGGCGTATCGCGGTGACCCGGTTCGGGTGGCGCGCGGCGAACCGTTCCCATGCCGCGGCCCGCGCCTCGGACTGCCGCTGCAGGCGGGCGTCAGCGTCCTCCTGGACGCTGCTCAGCGCGGCGAGCTGTCGGTCGATCCACTGTGGGTCCTCGGCGGGCCGCGCCAGGGAGATCTCGAACTCGTGCGGGCCGCGATGTCCGTACGTCCGCGTGTACGTGTCCCGGTCGATCTCCCCGCGCGCCAGCCGCTCCAGCCCCAACAGCGGTCCCATACTGGCGAGTTGGCCCTCGTCGCCGAGGCCCGTCGTCATCAGGTCGGCGTCCTGCTCGCCGACCAGCTCGTGGAGCGTGCCGCGAACCTTGACGAGTGTGTCGCCGTCCTTGCGGGTGGCCGCCTGGAGCATGTGACAGCAGAGGCGGAAGTACTCGCCCACCTCGGTGTCCCACAGTTCGCGCAGCTTCTTCGCGTCCGGGGCGCCGCCCACCCGGGCCCGCAGGTCCTCGCAGCGCGCCGGTGCCTCTTCCAGAAACGTCGACAGGATCTTGCCGTTGGCACGGATGCGGCTCACCACACGGGCGGCCTCCCCGAGCGTGTCCCGCCACACACGCAGTTTCGAGGCGGGCAGCAAGGGGATCTCCACCCCCTCGGGCAGCCGGCCGAAGACCAGCTCGTTGGCCTGCGCGAACTTCCTGCCCTGCCCGAAGGCGGCCGCCAGGGTGGCAGTGACGGAGAGGTTCATGTAGAAGCGGCCGCCGATGTTGCCGTACATGGGCCGCCCCTCCAGAGTGGCCCCAACCATGACCTCGCTCATGAACTGCCGTACGAACGACCAGGTCGCGGGCGTCATCACATCGGGCACGGCCTCGCCCAGGTTGGCGCTGGTCCACAGAGAGTCGGTGCCGGTGCTGTCGTTCCACACCTCGGGCCGGGTCGAAGCGGCGGCGGTGATCGGCCGGGCCTGCAGGATGAGGAAGCGCCCCTTCTCGCGGGCCCATTCGACGTCGCGCGGCTCTGCGTACAGCTCCTCGATCCGGTTCCCGAGCCGCGCCAGTTCCACTGCCTCGAAATCGCTCAGGACCGGGGCGTCCCGCCGGTCGGCCGGCACCGCCACCTCGCGGGTGCCGTCGTCCGTGGGGACGGTCATCACCTCCTTGGAGGCGGTCAGCCGGTCGGTGATCTCGAGCGTCCCGCGGTCGACGTACATCGTGTCGGGTGTGACAAGGCCGCTGACCACCGCCTCGCCCAGGCCCCACGCCGCGTTCAGGACCATACGGTCGGCGGGGCCACCGAGCGGGTCGATCGTGAACATCACCCCGGCCGCGTCCGCCGCCGCCAACTTCTGCACCACGACCGCGAGCGCCACGTCCTGATGGGCGATCCCGGCCCGGTCGCGGTAGGTGATGGCCCGGTCCGTCCACAGTGACGCCCAGCAGTCGCGGACCGCGCTCAGCAGCGCGTCCTCTCCGCGGATGTTGAGGTACGTGTCCTGCTGGCCGGCGAACGACAAGTCCGGCAGGTCCTCCGCCGTGGCCGACGACCGAACGGCCACGGTCATGTCGCCGCCGCCGCCGTCGCCGTCGTCGCCTTCGCCTTCGTTCTGGCCTTCGCCGAGCCGGGCGTACGCCGTGACGATCGCCTCGCGCAAGGAGCCCGGCAGCTCGGTCTCCTCGAAGAAGGCGCGGATTCGCGCCCCGGCGGGATCTCGGCGAGGCGCTGAACCGGGAAGGTGCCCGGCGCTGGTTCAGGCGCCCTGTGAACGAGCCGGTGCGCGGGGTGTACCTGTGGGGGCCGGTGGGGCGTGGCAAGAGCTGGTTGTCCGACACGCTCTTCGACATGGTGCGCGCGGAGAAGCAGCGTGTGCACTTCCACGAGTTCTTCCGCCGGTTCCACACCGCGTACGCCCGGCACAGGCACGAACCGCGGGCCGGTGAACGTGCCGTGGCGGAACTCCTCGGAGACTGCCGGTTCCTGTTCTTCGACGAGTTCCACGTGCACGACGCCGGCGACGCGATGCTGATGGGCCGGGTCGTGAGCGGACTGTTCGAGCGCGGAACGACCCTGCTGGCCACCTCCAACTACCCGCCGTCCGGACTATTGCCCAATCCGGTATTCCACCAGATGTTCGAGCCGACGATCGGGCTGCTCGAACGGTCCATGGACATAGTCGAGATCCCCGACGGCCCCGACTACCGCGTGTCCGGAGTCTCGACCCGCCCGTGTTCCGGTTTCTCCGGTGGCCGCTACCTCTGGCCGGGAGGCGCATCCGAACGCGCCGGATCGGCCCCGGCCCTGCCGGCTCCTGGCGAGGAACGGACCGTGCCGGCGGGACGCGGACACGTCCGGGCCCTCGCCGTACGGGACGACCTGATCTGGTTCGACTTCGCCGACCTGTGCGACCGGCCCCTCTCGACCATCGACTACCTCACCCTCGCCGACACCCACCGCCGCTGGACGATCTCCGGGCTGCCCCGCCTCGCCGAGGCCGGCCCCGACGCGGCACAGCGCTTCGCCAACCTCGTCGACGTACTCGTTGACCGCGACGTACACCTCACCCTCATCGGCCGCACATCTCTGACCGACACCCTGCACGGTGCCGGACTGCCACCAGACATCGGCCGCACAGCCAGCCGCCTCGCACTCCTCCAGCAGGAAACCGTCACCACTACGTGAAGTCCCCAGAAGCCGTTGCCCGGTAGCGGATGCCCGGGGTGGGGTGTTCCCACCGGTTGTAGTCGGTCATCGTCCCGCACTGGTCTCGGCGCGTTCGGCTTCTCTGTGATCAGGGCTTTGTGGCAGGCCGGCAGGCCGCGGGTCTGGAGCAGCTTGAGCTAGGTGGCTCGGGCAGTGCCAGTGCTGTGGGAACGGGCACGGAGGTCGGCGCGTCGCGTCATTCCATGGGCCGGCTGGTGACAAAGAGGGTACGGAGGACGATGGCGGCGGAGAGAATCAGGAGGTTGAAGCCTGTCAGCCCGTAGAGTCCGAGGCTCTCGCTCACGCGCGGCCCGCCGTCCATTCCCAGGAGTTGCAGGCCCGCGAACCCGAGGAAGATCCCGACGAAGGCGTGCACCATCCGCCCGACCAGCTCGCCGACGACCCGCCGGTCGCGGGGGTCGGCGAAGAGCCGCACGTTGAGCCCGAGCCGACCTTCCTCGAGCGCACCGCCGAGGCGGTCGAGGCGGCGGGGCAGCCGTCGCAGGACAGGCAGCAGCGCGATCAGTTCGTCGCGGGCCGTGTCACGGGCACTGCGCGGCCCCAGCCGGTCCGTGAGCCGGGCTGAGGCGTACGTACGGGACGCCTCCAGCATGTTGAATCCGGGGGAGAGGCGGACCAGCGTGCCTTCCAGGGTGGCCAGGGCCCGGAACACGGCCGCGACCTCCGGCGGAACCGTCAGCCGGAAGTCCGTCACCAGCCGGAACAGATCGCTGAACATCTCCACGTCGGGCGCGGACCCGTGCCCCAGATGGCGGGCGCTGAACTGCCCGAGCGCGCGCAGCAGCCGCTGTTCGTCGACCTCCTGGGGACGGCCGGTGATCTCCAGGAGGGCCTCGCGCAGGGCAAGCGGATCGCCGCGGTCGACGGCGAGGAAGAGGCCGCCCATCGCCTCGCGGAGCCCGGAGTCGATCCGGCCGACGGATCCGAAGTCGAGCAGGGCAGCAGTGCCGTCCGGCTGGAGCAGGATGTTGCCGGGGTGTGGATCGGCGTGGAAGACGCCGTCCAGCATGATCTGGTTGAGCAGCGCGGTGAGCAGGGTCTCGGCCAGCTTGGTGCCGTGCCGCTGGTCGTCGGGGACGGCCTTGCCGAGCGAGGAACCCTCGACCCGGCTCATGACGAGGACACACGCCGTGCTGAACTGCCCGTACAGGACGGGGATGGCGATGCTGGAGTCGCCGCGGGCCTCGGCGGCCTGGCGCACCGCGGTCATGTTGCGAGCCTCGACGCGGAAGTCCAGCTCCTCGCGCAGCGCGACGGCGAAGCCCTGCGCCAGGTCGTTCAGCCCCAGACCGCGCCCCCAGGCGGTGCGGTCGCTCAGAGCCGACGCCAGGCGCCCGACGATGTCCAGATCGCGCTCCACGAGTTCCGGTATCCCGGGCCGCTGCACCTTGACGACGACCTCGGTGCCGTCATGCAGGACGGCCGCGTGCACCTGCGCGATGGAGGCCGCTGCCAGCGGGACCCGCTCGAACGTGGCGAACACATCCCGCACCGGCGCTCCCAGGCTCTCCTGAAGCTGTGTCTCGACCTCGCTCCACGGCGCGGGCGGCACTTGGTCCTGAAGGAGACTGAGCTCCTCGGCGTACACCTCGGGCAGCAGGTCCCGCCGGGTCGACATCAGCTGCCCCAGCTTCACGAACGTGGTCCCGCCCGCCTGCAACGCCTGTCGCAGCTCCCGCGCCAGCAACTCGTGCCGCACCCCGGGCGCGCGCCGCCGGCCCCGCAGATACGGCCCGAGCCCGTGCCGGCCGGCTATGCGCACCACCCTGGAGTATCGCCGCGCCCGCGCGATCCGCCACCGCACGGACTGCGCCCACCCGAGCGGCCGTACGGCGCCCATGGGCACCACGATGTCCAGCACGACGAGAACCACCATCGAGGCGAGCATCCCCACCCCGCCCATCAAGGACAGCAGCGGCGCGAGCTCGCCCGACTCCTCCAGCCGGGGCCCGAACAACCCCCCGGACACCGCGAGCCCGCACGCCCCCGCGGTCGCGACCCGCACCGCCCCCGCCCGCACCCCCAGCAGTCGCCGCCCCACCACCGCAGGGGCCACCACCACAAGCAAGAAGACAAGCGTCCCGACCAACGCACCAGTAATCCACATGACGCCATTCAACAGCACATGCGTGCGATTCTCTGCGCCTGACAATCCGGCCAAGTCACCGAGCGCGGACGTGACTTGACGGTCAGGACGCCGGGTCCGACGTGCCCCCCAACCGGCTGCGATCAGCCGAATCAGCAGTCGAGCTCATTGGGACTGTGAAACGTTCGGCTCTGTCCCGCAATCGGTGGTTACGAAGGGTGACGGTCAGTGCGGGAGGATGCGGTGGCGGAGGAGGGGGAAGCCCGCGCGGCCGTGCATCTGCCTCATGATCCGTTTGGTGCGGGTGTTGACGCCTTCGGTCCGCCCATTGTGGTGCGGGAGGGTGAGGCCGGCGTTGACGGCTGCGCGGTCGAGTTCGAGACCGTTCACAAAGGCGTGGAGGTAGGGCATCGGCATGGCGTTGCGCCAGCCGACCCCGGGCGGCGCCAAGCGCCGCGAGCGGATTGCGCAGAAGACGGTGGGCGTCCTTCGGGTCGCTCCCTCCCGGTCCGTGCATCCCGAAGGCGAGCACGTCGCAGTACGCCTCCAGGTCGTCCCCGGAGTCGAGCCGATCGGCCAGCGTGCGCAGTTCTTCCATGCGTGAGATCAGCCGACGGGCCTGCGTGTAGTAGTCGGGGAACGGGTTGGGACAACGCTGGCAGCCCCCGGGCTCCGGAACGTCGGCCATGCTGCCGCGGTCCGGTACGCGCAGGCTGACGGCAGCCCGCTGCGGAGGTACCCGGAACGCCCCGCACGCCGCCGACAGGTGGAGCATCGAGCCGGTCGCTCCCTGCCGCAGCGGTACGTCCATTCCTGTCAGGGGGCCGAGTGGAACGTCGCGAGCTGTTGGAAGGGGTGCCTCGTCATGTGCTGCCACGCTCGCGGACACGCTCGTGAGCTCCTGCCCCCGGGATGCCGAAGATGTGCCACCCCAGCCTGTCGTACGCCCGAGGGCTACGGCGGGGCTTTCGCCGATCGAGTGACGGGAGGGCTGACCGGCCCCCTACGCAGCCTGTCGCATCACGGTTTCAGATCGACCGCGAGTATGATATGCGTCATAATTGGGTTGGGTGAGACTCCAGCCCGGTTTGGGAGACCAGTCCGGAGGTCCGGGGCGCGGAGGACGCACTCAATCTGTCCGAACCTCCCAAGTGGCACCTCGGAGTGACGACTTGTTGGGGACCACTTGGGGACCAGCACCTCTGCGCACAGGTGCACGGCACGCGCATTCATGCACGTCGCCCGCCCTCAAATCGCCCTGTATATTAGGATTTTGACCCCGACCCATCGATCTGGGGGTCAAGGGGTCGCAGGTTCAAATCCTGTCGTCCCGACTCTGCTTTTCGCAGGTCGGAGGCCGTTCTCTCATCCACGAGAGAACGGCCTTTCGTGCGTCCGGGGCCAGGGTGGTCGCAGTCCAGTCTGCGGCCGGTTCGCTGCGGCGCAGAAGGCCGGCGGCGCGAGGGAGCGGAGTGCGCCGAGGGCACCGGAGCGGTACGCCTCCACACCGTCAGCGGATCTGCACAGGTGGTTCAGTCGCGACACGCGTGTGGTCAGTCGCGGTACGACCGCACCTGCCAGACCTTGGCGCTGTCCAGGCGGGCGGAGCCGCCTTCGGCGAAGAGCCGGATCCCGCCGCTGTCCGGGCTCGGGAAGATCTGGTCCGTGATCACAGCCTCGCCGTCGCCGCCGAACACCTCGACGGAGGACCAGTCGACCAGGATGCGGAGCTCGACCTTGCCGTTCCGGGCCGTCAGCGGTGCGCGCTGGACGCCGGGGAAGTCGTCGTGGAAGTCCACCGCACCCGACTGTGTCCGGTCGACGTACAGCTCCTGGGTCTCGGTGTCGTAGCCGATGACCGTCTTCTGCCCCTCGCCCGTGCGGACCGTGAACCCGAACCGCTCGGCGTCACCCGGGGAGAACGTGGCCCGGATGTCGAGCGCCTTGCCGTCGGCACGGCCGCCTGCCAGTGGTACGGAGCCTTCCGTGATCTTCACGTCGCGCACACCGACCGCGGGTCCGGCGTACAGCGACTCCACCTTGGACACCGGCTGCTGCGTGAGCCGGAGCTGGCCGTTCACAGTGCGCAGCGCCATCTCGCGCGGAATGCTCTGCGCGCTGCGCCAGGGGGAGGTCGGAATGTCGTTACCGTACTGCCAGTTGTTCATCCAGCCGATCATGCGGCGCTTGCCGTCCGGGGCGTCCTCCCAGGAGACGGCCGCGTAGTAGTCCTTGCCGTGGTCGACCCAGGACGCCCGCCGGACGCTCGGGATCGCCGGCTGGTCGGCGGCGACGAAGTGGTCGGCCAGGATGTGGCCCCAGCCGCCCCGGTTCATGTCGACGATCTGGACGACGGCTTGCTTGCCCTGGTGTGCACGCAGGTCGAAGGACGCCCAGTCCAGGCTGCCGCCGTTCCCGCCGGTCTCGCTCTGGACGACCTCGCCGTCGATGACGAGATCGACCACCGTTTCAGTCGAGCGGGGCCGTGCCGGGGTGTCGGACTGCATCACCTGGTCAAGCAGGATGTGACCCCAGCCGCCGGTGTTCTGGTCGACGATCTCGATGCGCGCAGTCCGGCCGGCGAGGTCGCCGACGTCCCAGGAGGTCCAGTTGAGCTCTTCCGAGTCGGTGCCGGTCGCGCTGCGCACGGTCTTGCCGTCGACGACGAGCCGGACCGCGGTGGGCGCGGCGGAGCCCGAGGGGTGATGGCCGCCGCCGAGGAGGAGGTTGATGTGCCTCGCGGTGAGGGTGAACTCGGGCGAGGTGAGCGTGCCCGTGGTCGCGTCGCCGTCGAGGAAGCTGTTCACCAGGCCCTCGCCGTCGTGGCCGGTCACCGTGTTCTGCCCGGGGAGCGTGCCGCGTGCGGGGCCGTTGCCGAAGGCGGTGCCCGTGGTGGTCCAGGAGCCGTAGCCGTCCTGCTCGAAGTCGGCGAGTACCTCTCCCGCGGGCGCGGGAGAGTCGCCCATCACCGAGCCGGGCACATGCGGGTGACGGCCGCCGGCCACCTTGAAGTTGAGGTAGTCGCTGTCGACGGTGAACGGCGGTGAGGTGAGGGTGCCGGTCTCGACGTCGCCGCCCCGGAAGCTGTCGACGAACCCCCGGCCCTCGACCCCGCTCGTGCCCGACGTGCCGGGCGCGGGCGCGGGGACCGGTCCGTCGCCGAATGCCGTGCCGGCCGTCTGCCAGGTGCCGTAGTCGTCCCCCTCGAAGTCCTGCACCACCACTCCGGGCGGTGGCGTGTAGGAGCCGTCGTCGTCGGCCGTGAACCGCTTGCCGTCGAAGTCGCCCACGAAGTACTGGGCGGCTGAACCACCGGCGATGCCACCGGGGTTGATGTTGACGACGAGCACCCACTTGATGCGCTTGGGGTCGCCGTCGACGGGCAGCGGGAACAGGTCCGGGCACTCCCAGACGCCGCCCACCGCGTTCTGCGGGCCGAAGTCGCTCTGATGCGTCCAGTTCTTGAGGTCCTTGGAGGAGTAGAACCGGACTTGGTGCTCGGCGGACAGCGACACCGTCATCAGCCAGCTCTGGGTGGGCGCGTACCACTGGACCTTGGGATCGCGGAACTCCTTCGACCCGATGTCGAGCACGGGGTTCCCGGCGTACTTGGTCCAGGTGCGGCCGCGGTCGGTGCTGTATGCCAGGGACTGGGCCTGCTTGCCGCCGTCCTTGAAGTGGCTCGTGTAGACGGCCACCATCGCGGGATTCTCCTTGCTCCCGAACCCCGTGGTGTTGTCGCGGTCGACGACGGCGCTGCCGGAGAAGATCATCTCCGTGTCGTCGTGCGGGATGGCGAGCGCGAGTTCCTGCCAGTGCACCAGATCCTTGCTGACGGCGTGGCCCCAGGACATGTTGCCCCAGGTGTCGCCGCTCGGGTTGTACTGGTAGAAGAGGTGGTACTCGCCCTGGAACCAGACCAGTCCGTTGGGGTCGTTCATCCAGTTCTTCGCGGGACTGAAGTGGAACTGGGGGCGGTACGTCTCCGTGTAGGGCCGGCTGACCTCCGCCGCCGCCTGCGGGGCGACGGCGGAGACGGTCAGCGCGCAGGTCGCGGCCGCGGCGGCGACGAGGCGCAGCAGGACACGACGACGTGCGGGGGCTGGGCTCATGGTTCCTCCTGCGCTGTGGGCGGCGGCGTGTCCGCGTCCGCTGCGGCGGTACGACGCCGGGGGATTCGCAGTGCCGGGCGGTGAGGGCGACCCGGAAAACGGAATGTCATCGGAATGTCATCGATGACATGTGACAGCGATGACATTCACTGGGGAGTGATGATGTGCGGTCTCCCGGCGGCGCGTCAATGCGCTGGGCCGAGTTCGTTCGGTCCGCCCGTTCAGCCGGCGGTGCGTCCGGCCGCGGGTGTCGGCAGCCGCAACTGGCCGGCCCACGGCGGGTTCGGCCCGACGGCGCCGCAGGTCAGTGCCGCTACCCGGGAGGCGAAAGCGCAGGCGTCGAAGACGTCGTCGACCCGCAGATCCGTCAGGCGCCCACCGAGGAGCCCCTTGGCGCCGAGATGGTGCAGGAGCCCTGCGGTGAAGGAGTCGCCGGCGCCGACGGTGTCGACCACGTCGGTCAGGGGCGCCGGTACGACAACCCGCTCGCCGTCCAGCGAGGCGACCGCGCCGCGCTCCCCGCGGGTGATCACGACGAGCGGGACGCCCGCCGCATGCCAGGCGTCGCAGGCTCGCTCGATCGTGTACTCGGGCAGCAGCAGTTCCAGGTCGTCCTGGCTCAGCCGGAGGATGTCCGCGAACGCGCACCAGCGCGGCAGGCGTTCGCGGTAGACCTTCAGTCCCACGAGCAGCGGCCGGACGTTGGGGTCGACGCAGATGGTGGCCGTGGCGGAGGCGCGGGCGAGGAACTCCTCCACGACCGTGCCGCCGGGCTCGCGCACCAGGGCCAGGGAGCCCGAGTGCAAGCAGGCGGTGGAGGCGAGGTCCGTCGCGGCGAGTTCGTCCGCCGTCCACTGCCAGTCCGCGGTGCCCTGGGCGCGGAAGGAGTACGTCGCCCGGCCCTGGGCGTCGAGTTCGGCGACGGCCAGCGTGCTGGGCTCAGGTGCGTGTATGGCGGCAGTGAGATCGACACCCGAGGCCTCCAGGTGACCACGGAACAGGCGGCCGAAGACGTCGTCGGACAGCCGCGCCAGGAAGCGGGCGGGTGTGCCCAAGCGGGCGAGCGCCACGGCCGTGTTCGCCGGACCGCCGCCCGGCAGGACCCGCAGGGCAAGCTCGCCCGGCGTGGGTGCGGGGACGGTGAAGGCGTCCGCGACGCATTCTCCGAGGACGGTGACCAGAGGTAGGCGCATTGGTCATTCTCTCCAGGTGGGCAGCGCGAGAAGGCTGCGATTGCAAGGGGCCTTGAGGAACCTCAGGGAGAGCGCTGCTCTCAATGTGAGGCGGTGAGGGCGGCGTTGCCGATTTGTGACGGCGCCAAGGCATTGACGTTTCCCGGTGATGGAGTTCATCATCCTCCGCAAGTGGTGTCAACGATGACATGAGTCAACGATGACACCGGCAGCCAGTGTGCTCGACGGCAGCAGTCCCCTCGCAGCCCTTCGATCCGCGCGGCCGTTCCGCCCTCGTCCAGCAGGAGATCAGTCATGCTTCGCAGAAACCGCACCGTCCGCACCTCCATCGGATTCACCGCTCTCGCCGCCGTCTCGGCGCTGACCCTGACGGCCTGCGGCTCCGGTGCGCAGGGAGGGTCCGGCGGCGGTGGAACCAAGGTCGGGCTGATCACCAAGACGGACACGAACCCGTTCTTCGTGAAGATGAAGGAGGGCGCCGAGCAGGCTGCGAAGGACAACGGCGTCGACCTCGTCAGTGCGGCCGGGAAGTTCGACGGCGACAACGCGGGCCAGGTCACCGCCATCGAGAACATGGTCAACTCCGGTGTGAAGGGCATCCTCATCACGCCCAACGACTCCAAGGCGATCGTCCCCGCCCTCGAGAAGGCACGCGCCAAGGGCGTCCTGGTCATCGCGCTCGACAGCCCGACCGAGCCGCAGGACGCCACCGACGCCCTCTTCGCCACCGACAACGTCAAGGCGGGCGAGCTCATCGGCCGGTACGCCAAGGCCGCCATGGCCGGCAAGGAGGCGAAGATCGCCACCCTGGACCTCGCACCCGGCGTCGCGGTGGGTGTTCAGCGCCACCAGGGCTTCCTCAAGGGCTTCGGCATCGCGGAGGGCGACCCGTCGGTGGTGTGCATGCAGGACACCGGCGGCGACCAGGCCAAGGGTCAGACAGCGATGGAGAACTGCCTTCAGAAGTCCCCGGACATCAGCGTCGTGTACACGATCAACGAGCCGGCCGCGCTGGGCGCCTACACCGCGCTCAAGGCGAAGGGCCTGGAGACGAAGGTCCTGGTCGTCTCCGTCGACGGCGGCTGCGCCGGTACGAAGGCCGTCAAGGAAGGCAAGATCGCGGCGACCTCGCAGCAGTACCCGCTCGAGATGGCGTCCCAGGGCGTCAAGGCGGTCGCCGACTTCGCCAAGGGCGGCAAGAAGGCCTCCGGCTACACGGACACCGGCGTCACGCTCATCACCGGCGCGGCGAAGCCGGGTGTCGACGCCAAGGACACCGCGTACGGCCTGGAGAAGTGCTGGGGCTGAGCCCCGGTAACAGGGCGCGCCGCGGAAGTCCTCGCCCGGCCGGCCGCTCCCGCGGCCGAACCCTCCGAACCCGGCCTCCCCGTCCCTGAGGTCGCACTGCCCGCGCCCTTCCGGGGATCAGCCTCGCGGCACTCTCCGGCGAACGCCTCCTGCGGCGAACAGCCCTCCGGCACGTCACCGTGACGAACCCCGCTCCGCCGACCGTCGACCACCTGCAAGGACCACCATGACTGCCACACCCCTGCCCTACGACCAGCTGAAAGGACCGACCACGGTCCGCCGGCTGTTCGCCACACCGACCACGGGCCCACTCGTCGCCCTGCTGCTGGCCTGCGTCTTCTTCTCCCTGACGGCCGAGCAGTTCCTCTCCGGCGGCAACTTCTCGCTGATCGTCCAGCAGGTCATGGTCGTGGGCACGCTGGCCATCGGTCAGACCCTGATCATCCTCACCGCCGGCATCGACCTCTCCTGCGGTGCCGTCATGGCGTTCGGCAGCATCGTCATCGCCAAGACGGCTGCCGAGGGCGGCCTGCCACCACTCGCCGCGATCACTCTCGGCCTGGTCGTCAGTGCGGTCTTCGGCCTGGTCAACGGCCTGCTGGTGCAACTGATCCCCCTCCCGCCGTTCATCGTCACCCTCGGCATGCTGAACGTGGCGTTCGCCCTGACCCACATCTACTCGGCCGAGCAGACGATCACCAACCTCCCGGCGCCGTTGACCGCCCTCGGTGAGACCTTCCCGCTCGGAAACACCGACATCACCTACGGCTCGCTCGTGACGATCGCCCTGTTCCTGCTCTTCGCCTACGCGCTGAGCGGCACGTCCTGGGGTCGGCACGTGTACGCGATCGGCGACAGCCCCGAGGCCGCCCGCCTCAACGGCATCCGCACCTCCCGGCTGACGATCGGCCTCTACACCCTGGCCGGAGTCGTCTACGGAATCGCCGCACTGCTCCTGATATCCCGCACGGGTGTCGGCGACCCGCAGGCCGGCCAGACCGACAACCTGGACAGCATCACCGCCGTCGTCCTCGGCGGCACCAGCCTCTTCGGCGGGCGCGGCTCCGTCCTCGGCACCTTCATCGGCGTCCTCATCGTCGGTGTGTTCCGCAACGGCCTCCAGCTGATGGGCGTCGCATCCATCTACCAGACCCTGATCACCGGGGTGCTGGTGATCCTGGCCGTCACCGTAGACCAGATCTCCCGGAGGAAGGCACGATGAGCACTGCCGATGTCACGCCCGTGCTCCAGGCCCGAGGCCTGGTCAAGCGGTACGGCCATGTCACCGCCATCGACGGCGCCGACTTCGACCTGCTGCCCGGCGAGGTCCTCGCCGTCATCGGCGACAACGGCGCCGGAAAGACGAGCCTGATCAAAGCCCTCACGGGTGCGCTCACCCCCGACGAGGGCGAGATCCGGCTGAACGGCGAACCCATCAGGTTCACCGGGCCGCAGAGCGCCCGGCAGCACGGCATCGAGACCGTCTACCAGGACCTGGCCGTCGCCGCCTCCATGGACATCGCCTCCAACATGTTCCTCGGGCGCGAACTGCGCCGGCCGGGCTTCCTCGGCAGCGCGCTGCGCATGCTCGACAAGAAGCGCATGCGCCAGGAGGCAGCGGCCCACATGGCCGACCTCAAGATCGGACTGCGGTCGCTGACGCAGCCGGTGGAGACGCTCTCCGGCGGTCAGCGCCAGGCCGTGGCGGTCGCGCGGTCCGTAGCCTGGGCCAAGAGCGTCGTCGTGATGGACGAGCCCACCGCCGCACTGGGCGTCAAGGAGTCGGGGCAGGTCCTCGACCTGATCCGCCGAGTCCGCGACAAGGGCATGCCCGTGGTACTGATCAGCCACAACATGCCTCATGTCTTCGAGATCGCCGACCGGATCCACATCCACCGACTCGGCCGTCGCGAGGCGCTGATCAAGCCGTCCGACCATTCCATGGCGGAGGTCGTCGCAATCATGACGGGGGCGCTCAGGGTGAGCGACGATGGAGGTACCGTCGTTGCCGACGCGGATGCCGCCGAAGCGGCAGGCGTGTCCGCCCACTGAGTTGCCGCAGGGGCAACGCCGCGCAGACCACAGGGTCGCCGCACAGGCAGGACAGCGGGACCGGCCCCGGGCAGGGGCCGGTCCGGAAGAACGCACAGGAACGGTGGTACATGGCCGCGAACCGCCGCCCCACACTGGCCGATGTCGCCAGAGAAGTGGGCGTCAGCGCCAAGACGGTGTCCAGGGTGCTCAACGAGGACGGGCCGAGTTCCCCGGAGACCCGCGAGCGCGTGCTCGCCGCGGTCGCGAAGCTGGGCTTCCAGCCGAACCTGATGGCCCGCAACATCCGTGTCGGGGGCCCCGACACCACCGTCGGCCTGGTCGTGCCCGACCTCGGCAACCCCTTCTTCGGCACCGTCGCCGGCGGCATAGAGGACCTCGTACGCAGCCGGGGGCTCACCCTCCTCATGGGCTCGTCGGCCGAAGACCCGGACCGGGAACGGGCCTTGATCCAAACCTTCCTCGCCCGGCGCGTCAGCATGCTGATGGTCGTCCCCGCGTTCGGAGCCGATCACAGCCATCTCAAGGCACCCCGCGCGGCCGGTCTGCCGGTGGTGTTCCTCGACCGGCCGGGAGTCGGACTGTCCGCCGACTGCGTCGTCAGCTCCAACCGGACCGGCGTCCACGAGGGCATCGCCCACCTCATCGCCCGCGGCCACCGCCGGATCGGCTTCATCGGAGACCTTCCCGCCAAGCTCTACACCCGGCGCGAGCGGCTCGCCGGCTACCGCTCGGCGCTCGCCGAGGCCGGCCTGCCGTACGACCGGACCCTGGTGACCGGCGCCCACAGCCAGGACGCGGCCGCCGCCGAGATCACCGCGCTGCTCGACCTGCCGCATCCTCCCACCGCCCTGTTCGCGGCGAACAACATCATGGCCCTCGGGACCTTCGCCCAGCTCACCCGCGCAGGGCGCAAGGACATTGCCCTGGTCACCTTCGACGACCTCCCGCTAGCCGATGTCCTCGAGCCCGCCCTGACCGTCGTGGCCCAGGACCCGGTGGCCATCGGCGAGGCGGCGGCCAGGACCGCACTCGCCCGCCTCGACGGCGACCGCACCCGCGCTCGGACCATCATGGTCCCCACCCGACTGGTGGTCCGCGGCTCCAGCGAACTCCCTCCGTACCCCGCCCAGCAGGCGCCGGCCGGCCGGACCGGGCGAGGGCGGGGGTGACCGGATCTGTCGGACGTGGGCCGGGACGCGTGCGGCGGCCTTGAGGGAGGAGGACGGCACGACGAGGGCGTAGCGCGTGTGCGGGTCCTGGCTCGTCATGCGGCGCAGCAGTTGGCCATAGGCGTCGGCGTCGGTGCCTTTCTCACTGGTGCGGCCCTTGGCCTCACAGATCAGCCGTTCCCAGCCGCGTACGGCTTCCAGGCCGGTCCACCGGGGAGTTGACTTCGAGGCTGGGCCGGCTCGCCCGGGGCCGCCCCGCCCGGTCGCGCCGCGTCCGGGACGGACGGCGGGGGATGTGCATCAGCGGTCAGGCGCCGGGCGTGCTTCGAGGAATGCGAGGGCCCTGGCCACGAACGCTTCGTGGAACTGGAAGATTCCGCCGTGTCCGGCGTCCGGGTAGAGGGGGACGAGTTCGCCCCGGGGCAGCCGTGCGGCGAGGTCGAGCGTGTTCTCACTCGGCACCATCCGGTCGCTCTCGCCGTTGGACACCAGGACTGGCTGGCGGATGCGGGTCAGGTCGGCCGACGGCTGGAGGCCCCACCGGTGGATGGCCTTCAGCTGGGCGCGGAACGACCTCAGCGAGATGGCTTTGTCGCGGTGGTCCGTGCGCTCCTTCAGCCGTTCCAGGAAGGCGCGCGCTTCCCTTCGGCCGTGTTCAGTGTCGGTGAAGAAGAGGAACTGCTTGGGGTCCTTGCGGGTCAGGAAGCCCTTCAGGATGTCCCGGAGAGTGAGTGCGGTGACCTTGTCGATGCCCGGGCCTCCGGCGGGGCCTGTGCCCGCGAGGATGACCCTGCGCACCAGCTGCGGTTCCCCGGCTGCGATGACCTGGGCGATGAAGCCGCCCATCGACAGGCCGAGCAGGTCGACCTGCTCGAAGCCCAGGGCTCGGATGAACAGCACCGCATCGCGGGCCATCGCTTCAATGGTGTCGGGCGTGGAGCCGCCCGACGCACCGACTCCGCGGTTGTCGAAGGTGATGACCCGGCGCCGGGCGGCGAGTCCGTCGACGACGCGGGGGTCCCAGTCGTCCAGGACCGCGGTGAGGTGGTGGAGCATGATCAGCGGTACGCCGTCTCCTGCCGGACCGAGCTGCCGGTAGACGAAGTCGACGCCGCGCACGGACACCGAACGAGTCGGCGCCTCCTTGTACGACGACGGGGCGGGCGTGGGGGAACTGCGTGGTGCGTTCATGACCGGTTCCTGTGCGGATGGGAGTGGCGGGAGGCGGAATCCTCTCGTCGCTGAGGCGTACGGGTGGCGGGGTGGGGGTCTCTCACCTCATCGCGACGACGACCTTGCCGGCTTTGGCGCGGCCCTTCTCGGCGTACTCCATCGCCTCGCGGGTCTGCTCGAAGGGGAAGACACGGTCGACGACGGGACGGATCTCTCCGGCGTCGACGAGCCGGGTGAGTTCGCGCAGCCGCTCGCCGTCGGCCTTCATGAACAGGAAGGAGTAGGTGACGCCCTGGCGCTTGGCATGGCGCCGGGTCTTCCAGCTCAGCGCGTTCATCGCCTGCCGCAGGACCAGGTTCGCGCCCAGCTCGCGGGCGAAGTCCGCGTCGGGAGGCCCCGCGATGCTGATGATCTTCCCGCCGGGCCTGAGGACCCGCAGGGACTTCTCCAGGGTCTCGCCGCCGAGGGTGTCCAGGACGACGTCATAGCCGTCCAGGACCTCCTCGAAGTCCTGGGCGCGGTAGTCGATGACGACGTCCGCGCCGAGCTCCTTGACCAGGCCGGCGTTGGCCGCGCCGGCGGTGGTGGCCACGTGCGCGCCCAGATGCCTGGCCAGCTGGATGGCGATGGTGCCCACTCCGCCGGAACCCGCGTGGATCAGGACCTTCTGCCCCGGCTGGACCTGCGCCCTCTCGACCAGTGCCTGCCACGACGTCAGACCGACCAGGGGAAGGGAGGCGGCCTCTTCCATGGTGAGGGTGGCCGGCTTGGATGCCAGGTCGTTCTGGTGGACGGCGATGAGTTCGGCGAAGGTACCGATGCGGTCCTTGTCGGGCCGGGCGTAGACCTCGTCACCCACCGCGAACCGGGTGACGGCCGAGCCGACCTGGACCACCACTCCGGCGAGGTCGTTGCCCAGCACGAGAGGGAGGCGGTACGGGAGGATCATCCTGAAGGCACCGTCGCGGATCTTGAAGTCCAGCGGGTTGACGCTCGCCGCATGGATCTTGACCAGCACGTCGTCGGCGCCCGGCTCCGGATCAGGCATCTCGGCGGCGCGCACCGCGGACTGGTCACCGTACTTCTCGATCGAGTAGGCCTTCATCGCCGTCTCCCTGTCTCGTCCGCACAGGGACGGGATCTCCGCTCGCTTCGGCTGCCCCGGTGCGAGATGCTTTCTGGCATTCACTGCTGGTTCATGACGCCCCACGCCGATGCGGCGGGCGCGCCTCACGCTGCGTTCGGCGATGCGGCCAGGCTCCGCTTCACGTGTCGGGTGGTCTCGTCGGCGAGGATCTCGGGCAGTCCTCGCTCGATGTCGGACAGGGCCTGGGCGGCGACCTCGGCAGGGTCGGCCTTCTGGTCGGCGGGAACGCCGACGGCCATGTCCGTGTCCATGTATCCGACGTGCAGCGCCGACACGGTGATGCCGCGGGGCGCCAGCTCTTCTCGGGTCGCGCCGGTCAGCGCCCATGCCGCGGCCTTCGCCGCGGCGTAGGCGCCGAGGTCGGCCGGGTGCAGCCAGGACAGGACCGACAGCACGTTGAGCACGGCGCCGCCGCCGTTGGACTCGATGACCGGGGCGAAAGCCCGCGTCACGGCGAGCGGGCCGAAGAAGTTCACCTCCATCTCCAGGCGCACCACGTCCGGGCTGCCCGCGATCAACGGCGTTCCGGTGGAGATGCCGGCATTGTTGACCAGCAGCGTCGCGTCGGAGGCGGTGTGAGCCGCCACCCGGATCGACTCCGCGTCCGTCACGTCGAGCCGCAGCGGGATGACACCCGGAAGGTCCACCGTTTCGGGGCGACGGGCCGCCGCGTACACCTTGGCCCCGCGTTCCACGAGCTGGGCGGCCAGATGCCGCCCGAGCCCCCGGTTGGCGCCGGTGACCACTGCTACCGCGTCCTTCAGTTCCATGCCCACTCCCAGCGCCACGGCCGCCGTCAAGCGACCCACAGAAATTAGATTACGAGTGCAATCTAAGCACTGGTCTAAGATAGATGCCAGTCGACATCCAATCGGGAGGTGGCCGATGGCCCGCGTATCGCAGGCGCAGGCGCAGGAGAACCGCCGGCGGGTCGTTGAAACCGCGTCCCGCCTGTTCCGGGAACAGGGGACCCACGTAAGCGTCGCCGACCTCATGAAGGCGGCCGGTATGACCCACGGCGGCTTCTACAAGCAGTTCGCCTCCAAGGAGGCACTCATCGACGAAGCCACCGCCCACGCGTTCGGCGAACTCGCCCAGCACCACAGGGACGGGCTCGATCAGTACGCCGGGCAGCGCGACGCCGCCCAGCGGGCGCTGATCGACACCTACCTCTCCACCGAGCACCGCGACAGCGCGGCAGACGGGTGCCCCGCCGCCGCACTCGCCACCGACATGGCCCGCGACGGCGGAGAAAGCGAGGCCCGCCGCGTCTACACCCAGGGAGTGGGCGACTTCGCCGACTGGCTCGACACCAAGGACCATGACGGCATCACCCGGTTGTGCACCATGCTCGGCGCACTCGTCCTGTCCCGGGCCACCAAAGGCTCCGCGCTCTCCGAGGAGATCCTCACCACCGCACGCGAGGCACTGACGGCCACCAACTGACCGGAACCACCGTGCAGGGCGCCACGCCGCGGGCAGGGTGCGATTCTTCGCACCCTGCCGTCATCCCCTGCGCCACGGGGAAAGACGTGATCGGCGAGGCTGAGCGTAGGCCGAGGCGGGAGCCCTGGTCGCGTGACGATCACCCATGCTGGCCGCGACGCCGGGAGGCTGGGCGGTGGGCGGTGGGCTGGTCGTCGTCTTGCGGATCCGATGCGGGCCGCAGGATTGGTCTTGGATTCGGGTTGGCGGCTCGTCGAGTCCCCAGCCCCTGGGTTCCGAGGCCATCGCGGTCGACCAAACCCAGGGCTTCCTTGGCGGCGATGACGGCCAGCCGGCTGGAGCGGTCCAGGCGGTGCGCGGTACGGCGGCCCAGGACGCCGGCGGCGTCGAAGTGGGGCAGGGAGCAGCAGAAGTCGACGGGCAGACCGGCCGGCTGGTCGCTGGTGGCGGCTGTCGACTTACCGTCCAGGACTCCTTCCCAGGTGGCCTCCACGCCGATCCCGGCAGGAGTGAGCATGCCGAGCCCGGTGACGGCGATGGCGGGGCCGTTCACCGCACACCTCCGCCGTGTGCGGCCAGGCAGGGAAGGGCGATGGGGGAGGCGGTTGCGGGGGTTGGGCGTGTCACGGTTTACGCCTGCTGCGGCTGGGCGCCGTGCGTGAGCTGAAGGTGCGGTCGATGGTTCCGCGGGACGTCGCTCGGTGCTGGAGAACGGTGGGCCCGGCGGGGCACGAACGGCTCGCCGACGATCCTGATCGACCGCACCACCCCCCTTCGCGCTGCCCGGAGCCACGCCAAGCATGTCCGAGGAGAGGGGCCTGCGGGCACTGCACCAGCGGGTGCTGCGTTCCTTCGGCGCGACCGGGAGCGCACCCGGCCAGGAGGCTCTGGCAGCGGTCGCCCCGGAGGCCGGCCGGGGACCGTCTCACACCCCGCACCCGCAGCGGCACCATGTGTCACCGTGAGTCGGCCCTGCCCGCTGCGCCCGGCACCCGAGGCTTGGGCTGTTCCGGCGATCGAGACACCCGGCGGCGGCCGCGGACGGTTTACAGACCACGTCGAGCACGCCTAGCGTGAAAGTACCGGCGCTCCCCGACCGATCCCGTGGAGCGGAGCACATCGCCATGCCCACCTCCCGCTCACCACCGACCCACCCAGCCCCGACGCCGTCCGGAAGGGCCGGACGACGGGGTCCTCGAGCGAGAGGAGACCGGTTCCATGACGTACACCATCTCAGGGCAGTACCTGGCCAGCTGCTCGTGTGCCGTGATCTGCGGCTGCAGCGTCGACGCCCAGCCGAGGGACGCGCAGGGCGGCACCGAGTGCCGGGGCGCGGCGGTGTTCCACATCGCCGACGGGCGGTTGGACGACACCGACCTCTCCGGGGTCGACTTCGCCTTCTACAACCACTTCCCCTCCCACCTGACGGCCGGCGACTGGAAGGTCGGGGTCGTCATCGACAGCGCCGCCAGCGACGAGCAGGCCGACGCGCTCGGCCGGATCCTCTCCGGCAGCGAGGGCGGCATGCTGGGTGAACTCGCGCAGTTCATCGGCGAATTCGTGGGCACCGAACGCGGCGAGATCTCGCTCACCGACGGTGAGCGGCCGGGCGCGAGCGTCGCCGGGCGCACCCGGCTGACGTACGAGCCGCTGCTCGGCGCCGACGACGCGCCGACCACGGTCAAGAACGCGATGTTCGGCTTCGCCGCCGAGTACGGGATCGGCCGTACCAGCGGCACCTCGTCCGCCTTCGGTCTGGATTTCGAACCGGCCTACGGCGAGAAGGCCGACTTCGTCTTCAGCAGCGAGCCGGCGGCGGGGGCGCCCAAGGGGCGCGCGTGAACCGCGCCGCCACACCGTGGAGGAGGCCGCAAGGCCTCCTCCACCTCTGCCCGCCACCGTCTTCCCGATCGCCCCTGGTCAACCAGGGATCGGCGCTCTTCGCCGGTACCGCCGCACAGATCCACTTCCCGGCCTGCGGGTCGCGGTCGACCAGGCCTCCGGTGAGCGCCGGCCCGCCGTACGCCGGCAGCCCGAACGCCGTCCACGCCAGCAGGTACCCGCCGAGGAACTCGGTGATCCGCACCGCCCGCGTCATGCCGCTCGACTGCCGGGCGATGCCCCTGGCCCCCGGGCCGGGGCGGGTCGATGGAGGGACACCGGAACGGGGCTGAGGCGGGTGGCGCGTGGGCGTCGACGTGACGGCGGAGCGGGTGATCCCGCTGCCGTGCGCGCGGGTCGCGGCCTTCGGAACGGACTGGCGCCATGACGCGGAGTGGACGCAGGGCATCCGGACGGCGGCACCCTGGCCCGCATCCGCGTCCAGGGTGACGCCTGCGGCCTGTACGGTCTCGCGGCGCCGATCATGGCACGCAAGGCGCGATCCTCGACCTTCGCCGCCGGCCTGCCGCCCAAGTGAACGCCGGACCGAACTCGGTCAGGGTCTTCAGCGCCGGTCAGGCCTTTGCGTCTTCCGCACGGGTGCGGATCCGCCCCGCCGCTTGGAGCCGGGACAACCGCTGGTGTTCCCGGGAGGCCCAGCGTCGTACGCGGTCGGGGGCGAGGGGTGTGCCGTGGCCGACGTGGAGTCTGGTGGGGTTCAGGTCGAGCATCTTGTGCAGGCTGGCGAGGTTGAGCAGCGGGTCGTCGTGGAAGGGCGGGTTGGCGGGCCGGCCGCGTACGAGGCCGAAGAAGGAGTTGGCGATCAAGTCACCGGCGACGAGGTCGCCCTGGTCCGTGAGGACGGAGATCGATCCGGCGGTGTGCCCCGGGGTGGGCATGATGCGCGCTGCGATCCCGAAGTCCTCCAGGTCGGTCTCGCCGGTCACGAGGACGTCGGGTTCGAACGGTTCGACCTGCAGGTGCAGGTCCTTGTTCTTGGCCATGAGGCGGCCCATCGGACCCGTGGGCAGGTACGGCTCCCGGACCCGGCCGGTACGGAACGGACCGAGGTCCGCGATGTGTCCCGCCACCGGCGCCCCGGTGAGGCGGTGCAGTTCGGCGGCGGAGCCGAAGTGGTCGATGTGCCCGTGCGTGACGATGATCAACGACACGTCGGCGGGGTCCACACCGTGGGCGGCGACCTGGTCGCGGATCCTCCGGCCACTGCCGGGTGTTCCGGCGTCGACGATGACGGGCCGGCGGCCCAGCAGCAGGTAGGCGTTGATGTTGTGCCGGCCCATGACGGGGATCGGGACGACCTTGGTTCGGGACACGGTTCTCTCCTCGGGCATGGCTGTCTTCCGCCGCGCGGTGGTTCGCGGGCGGTCGGGATGGGGACGGGTCGGTCTAACGGAAGCGGCGCCGGTATGCGGCGGGCGTGGTCCCGAGGTGGCGGAGGAAGGCGCGGTGCAGGCTCTCCACGGAGCCGAGGCCGCTGAGGGCGGCGATCTCGGGCAGGTCGTGGCCGCTGTCCTGGAGCAGCCGGCGGGCGGCCTCCAGCCGGACGGATTCGACGTAGGCGGCGGGGGTGGTGCCGGTGCGCCGCCGGAACAGCCGGGAGAAGTGGCGCACGCTCAGGTGCAGCCGCGCGGCCAGGACCTCGGCGGACAGGTCCTCGGGGAGGTGTTCGCCGATCCACACGCGCAGGGCGTCGATCCGGTCTGCGGGGTCGACGGGAGCCGTGAGCGGGACGCTGAACTGGCTTTGTCCGCCCGCGCGTTTGACGTACATGACCATCGTGCGGGCGGTGGCCAGGGCGAGTTCGGGGCCGTGGTCCTCGGTGACCATGGCCAGCGCCATGTCCATCCCCGAGGCGATGCCGGCGCAGGTCCACAGACGGCCTTCCCGGATGAAGATCGGGTCCGGGTCGACGGTGACGCGCGGGTGGTCGGCGGCCAGCCGGGCGGCCGTCCGCCAGTGGGTCGTGACGCACAGCCCGTCCAGCAGCCCGGCCGCCGCGAGCAGGTGCGCGCCCGAGCAGACGGCGGCCACCCGGTGGGTACCGGGTGCGGCTTCCCGGAGCCAGTCGATGATCCCGGGGTCGAGCACCGGTTCCACCCCGTGGTCGTCCACCCGGACGGCGCCGGACACGAGGAGGGTGTCCACGTCCCCGGGCACCTCGTCCAGCGTCAGGTCGGCCATCAGCCGGATCCCGCCGGCGGTGGTCACCGGCTCGCCGTCGGGGGTCGCGATGCGGACGGCGTACCCGGGCCGGCCGGTGCCTGCGACCCGGGTGGCCACCGAGAACACCTCGGCCGGGCCGGTGACGTTGAGCAGTTCGACGCCGGGGAAGGCGGCGATGACGACCCTGTGCGGTGGGAGCATGCCTCGATCATGTCGCCCCGCCATGATGGCCGCAATGACCATGTTCTGTCAGATCCGGACACGAGGTGCCGGGGCGGGGCTACGGCGAGCCCCGCCCCGCCGGTGTCACAGGGTGCGGAGCTTGGTGCTGAAGACCTGGCCGGCGACCTTGTCGCCGAGGGTGAGGCCGTCGGTGGCGTCCCACGGATAGTGGACGCCGAGCCAGATGCGGCTGTCCGCGTCTTCCTTGGCGGCGGCGGTGAAGCTGGTGAAGTGGCGCTGCTTGACCGGGGCGAGGGGCTCGTCGGTGGTGAGGTCGAAGGAGATGTTGTCGCTGCCGAAGTAGCGTTTCATCACGCCCGCCCAGGCGCCGCCGAAGGAGGCGTGGCCAGAGACGTAGGCGGGGAAGCACGGGTTGACGTTGACGCCGTCGTTGTTCTTCAGGAGCGGCTTCCACTGGGCGTCCAGGCCGCCCTCGCGGATCGCCGAGACCGGGCGCCACAGGTCGATGGGGGTGGAGAACTTCGCGTCCCGGACGGCTATCCCGGTGTCGGCCAGCGCGATGGAGACGAGCGCGAAGAGGCGGGCGTTGGCGTAGGTGCTCAGCCCCCGGGCCTTGGCGACCTCCCGGGTGGCCTGGAGCATGTGGCCCGGGGGCTTGTACGTGCCGTCGTTGTCGTTGGCCCAGAACCAGGCGGCGTTCAGCTGGTCCGGGGTGCGGTCGATCACCGGGGTGGCTGCCGTGGGGACGGCGGCGCCGGCCCTGCGGACGGCGTCGACCTGAGCCTTGTACCCGGGGCTGGCCACGAGGTCCTCGTAGGTGCCGTACTGCGCGAGCGTGGTGGGCCGGAACTGCGAGCCGGAGCTCAGCGAGAACGGCTTGACCTGGCCCCAGAACGGGTTGACGGCGTCGCCGTCCACCTGGCACTTCGCGTCGACCATGTCGGGGTAGCTGGTGGGCCGCCAGGAGCCGGGCTTGTTGTCACCCGTGTAGGCCTGCTTGTTGTCCGAGCCGTCCCCGGCGCGGGCGTCCATCATCTGGCTGACCATCTTGCTCACGACGGTGACGTCCAGCAGGTCGCCCTGGGTGGGTTCCGTGCCGAACCGGTCGCGGAAGCGCTGGTCGAGGTAAGCCGTGAAGTCGGGCGCGTTCTTGTCGGGCCGGTTCACGCCGTAGAGGTCGAGCAGGATGTTGTAGGCGGTACGCCCGACGACCCGCTCCTCCTCGTCGGGGCCCTCGACCCAGCCCGCGTAGTTCTCGGCGTGGAGGTAGGGCTCGGACGTCATCCGGCCCTTCCACTTCAGCTGGTAGGAGCTCTCCGCGTCGTAGATCGCGGCGTTCATCATGGCGGCTGCCCGCGTCATCGGGACCGGGCCGCCGCCCGCCTTGCGGAAGAGGTTCTGCAGCACGTCGTTCCAGTAGTGCACCGGGTCGGCGATCGACTGCGCCGGCAGTGCGGCATGGGCGGGCTGCGGGGCGACCGTGAGGATGCTTCCGGTCGCCGCGAGGACGGCTGCCGTCGCCAGGGCACGGCGCCACATCCGGGTACGGGTTCTGGTGGTGCGGGTGCTTTCGGGCATGGCTCGATTCCCCCTGATCACACACGTGTCAACGGCCGCCGGACCGGCGGCGGCGTGATCATCACGCGAAGGCGGCCCCATTGGCATGTACCAAAGCGGACACCTGCGCGGAATGGCCGGTCCCGGGCACAGGAAAGGCGTGAAGGCCCCGTGTGCGGATCGGAGTACGCGTGCGGCACCTCTTCGAGCCCCCTTGCTTGCCCGTTGAGGTGCCGCACGCGTACGGGACGCCCTTGCGCGTCGCCTACCAGGACGACTTCGTCACTCCTGGCAGGAAGCCGGCGTGCGCCTGCTGCCGGGCTCGCACGCGCGAGAGGCCGAACTTGCGCAGGTAGCCGCGCGGGCGGCCGTCCACGCTGTCGCGGTTGCGCACTCGGGTGGCGCTGGCGTTGCGCGGTTGCCGGCGCAGCTCCGCGAGGGCGGCCTCCCGTTCGGCCGCGGTGGCGGACGGGCGCCGGATGACCTCCTTGAGCTCGGCCCGCCGGGCGGCGTACCGCGCGACGGTCTCCTTGCGCTTCTCGTTCTGCGCGATCTTGCTCTTCTTCGCCATCAGACCTTCCCTCCCCGTGCGCGGATCCGGGTCACGGCGGCCTCGATGCCGATCGCGTCCACCGTCTTGATCGCCTTGGCGCTCAGCGTCAGGCGGACGTGGCGCCCCTCGCTCGGCAGCCAGTAGCGCTTGCGCTGGACGTTCGGGTCGAAGCGGCGCGAGGTGCGCCGGTGCGAGTGGGAGATGGCGTTGCCGAAGCCCGGCTTGGCGCCGGTCAGTTGGCAGTGGGCTGACATGTGTGCTGCCGCCTTTCTCGATGGCTCTGCATATTGGTAATGAAAACCAGTGTCATATACTAGCCTCATGGCACGCAACGAGATCCGCCCGATCGTCAAACTCCGTTCCACGGCAGGCACCGGGTTCACCTATGTGACGCGCAAGAACCGCCGCAACGACCCCGACCGGCTGGTGCTGCGCAAGTACGACCCCGTCGTCCGCCGCCACGTCGACTTCCGCGAAGAGCGCTGATCCCCGCACACCCCGCCCGACTCATCGAAAGGCCCCTGCCATGAAGCCCGGAATCCACCCCGCCTACGGGCCCGTCGTCTTCCGCGACTCCGCCTCCGGCACCGCGTTCCTCACCCGCTCCACGATGACCAGTGACAAGACCGTCGACTGGGAGGACGGCAACACCTATCCGGTCGTCGACGTGGAGATCTCCTCCGCGAGCCACCCCTTCTACACCGGCACCGCTCGCGTACTCGACACCGCAGGCCGTGTCGAGAAGTTCGAGCGCCGCTACGGGGCCCGTTGATGGCCCACGTCCACCAGCTTCCCGTCGTCATCGTCGCCGGTCTCCATGCCGACGCACGGAAGGAGGTCGTGGAGCGCCTCCTGCGAGCGGTTCCGGGCAGTGTGGCGCTGCACCACGACCTGGCCGCGGCGCCCGACGGCACCGTGCTCCGCCTGATCCGCGACGCGTCGGGCACCCTCTCCCGCGGCGAGACGCCCCTGGTCAACGACTGCGCGTGCTGCGCGCTGCGCGAGGACCTGGTCCCGGAGCTGGAGCGGATGGCGGGCAGCGGTCTGACCCGTCTCGCCGTGGTCGAGCTGTGGGACTCGGTCGAACCGAAGGCCATGGCGGAGGTCATCGCCGGGCACGGCGGGGACCGGCTGGTCGTGACCGGTGTGATCACCGCCGTGGACCCCGCGCTCGTCCTGCCGTACCTCGCCAACGGCGACGACCTCGCCGAGGCCGGGCTCGCCGCGGCCCCCACCGACCAGCGGACCGTCGGCGACACCTGGGCCCGTCAGCTGGAGTACGCGCCCGTCCTCGCCGTCGTCGACAGCGAGGAGGCCGACGACGAGGACCACGCCCTGCTCGGGCAGCTGCATCCCACCGCGCGACGGGTGCCGGCCGCGTCCACCGAACTCGCACGGGCCGCGTTCGCCGGGTTCGACGTCGAGGCCGCCGCGGCCGCCCAGCACCCCGCGTGCGCGCTCCTGCCCCAGGAAGCCGACGAGGCAGGCGTCACCACGTTCGTGTGGCGCCGCAGACGGCCGTTCCATCCCGAACGCCTCTACGAGGCGCTCGAAGACCTGTGCTGTGCCGCCGCCCGGAGCCGCGGCAGGTTCTGGCTCGCCGACCGCCCCGACACGCTGCTGGCCTGGGACGCGGCCGGCGGAGCGCTGTGCGTGGAGAGCGCCGGGCCGTGGCTGGCGTCACTGCCCGACGCGGCGTGGGACCTGGTCCCGCCCATGCGCCGGGCGGCGGCCGCCCTCGACTGGCACCCGGACCACGGCGACTGCTGCCAGCACCTCGTCTTCACCTCGCCCGGCCTGGACCGGGACGGGCTGGAACGGCTCCTCGACTCCTGCCTGTTGACGGACGCGGAGTACGGGTCGGGACGCGAAGCCTGGAAGCACCTGCCCGCCGCGTTCGACTCCCTCCTCGACGCCGCCTGACACCCGCACATCACTGATCACGGCCCGGCGGGGCCGTAACCGAATCGTTCATGCAAGGAGAAGCCGCCCCATGGCCCGACGCCCGCACCCCAGCAAGCCCGTGAAGTCCCGGCCCAACCCACTCGACGCGGCCAAGATCACCTACATCGACTACAAGGACACCGACCTGCTGCGGAAGTTCATCTCCGACCGGGGGAAGATCCGCAGCCGACGCGTCACCCGGGTGACGGCCCAGCAGCAGCGCGCCCTCGCCACCGCCATCAAGAACGCGCGGGAGATGGCGCTGCTGCCGTACGCCGGCCGCTGACGGCACCCGACCGGCCGCCCGGCCACATGCCCGTAGCCGTCTGCTCCGGCTCCTTGCGGGGCCGGTCGGTATACGGGCATTTCAACGGTGCCGCAGGCCTGCATGACGATGTCTTGCCGCAGTCTTGGCGGTGCTTTGGTGCATGCCGCCCTCCCCAGCCCTAGCGTTCCGGTCATGCCGTCTCTGCCCTCACACCCCCCACGCCCTGGCAGGCTCCAGGTGCTGCCGTACCGCAAGCCGACGCGCGGTCGGGACTACTGGATCCTGGACGACGTCCTGCCCGACCCCGATGCCGTACGGGCCCGTGTGCTCGGCCGGGACGACTGGGTGGAGGGCTACCCCCACAAGCCCGAGCCGTGGCCGGGGCTGCGCACGATGCCCGGTCTCGAACCGGCGGAGCTCGCGCACGTGGAGAAGCTGGTGTGCGAGACCGTCGGCGTGAGCAAGGTCTGGGCCGTGGATCCCGCCGGCGGTGGCACCTTCAACCACAACTGCGTCCAGGTCGTCGGCAAGGACGAATGCGAACCGCGCCCGCACACCGACTCCCGGAGCCTGTGCCGCTACGCGGCGGTGCTGTATCTCAGCCCGGACCTGCCCAAGGACTGCGGAACCAGCTTCTACCGCCAGAATCTGCCCGGCGGCGTCCTCGGCGGCAATCAGGTGCTCGCCCCGCACAACAACCTGGTCGACGCCCTCGGCACCCGCTTCGTGCCCGAGGACTCCTTCACCGAGGACCTGCGCGTCCCGCCCCGCTACAACCGTCTGCTGCTGTACTCGGCCAACCTCATCCACACCGCGACCAGTTACGCGGGCAGCACCCTGGAGGACAAGCGGATGACGGCCGTCTTCTTCTGGATGGCCTGACGCGTACGGCTTCCGTGCCGGGTCCGTCGCCCGTCAGCTGACCGCCGACGTGGGCAGCTCGGCCGTGACGGGGGGTTCGTGCCCCGCCATGGGCAGGGTGAGGACCATGGTCAGGCCTCCGCCAGGGGTGTCCTCGGCGGTCAGGGTGCCGTCGACGGCTTCGGTGAAGCCGCGGGCGACGGCGAGGCCCAGGCCCACGCCCGCGCCGCGTGGGGCGTCGCCGTGGCGCTGGAAGGGTTCGAAGATGCGGCCCTTGGCCTCGTCCGGGACGCCGGGGCCCCGGTCCACCACGCGGAGTTCGACCCGGTCGTGCAGGGCGCTGGCGGTCACGAGGACCGGCTGACCCCGGGGGCTGTACTTGACGGCGTTCTCCACGATGTTCGCGACGGCGCGCTCCAACAGGCCCCGGTCCACGGCGACCATGGGGAGCGTTTCGGGGATGTCGAGTTCGACGCTGTCCTCCGGTACGCCGCCCAGGGCCATCGGGACCACTTCGTCGAGGTCGGTCACACGGATCAGGGGGACGACGGTGCCGGTGTTGAGCCGGGACATGTCCAGGAGGTTGCCGATCAGGGCGGACAGCCGGTCGGCGCCCTCCTCGATGCCCTCCAGCAGGTCGGCCCGGTCCTCCTCCGACCACTCGACGTCCTCCGAGCGGAGGGAGGTGACGGAGGCCTTGATACCGGCGAGCGGGGTGCGCAGGTCGTGGCTGACGGCGGCGAGGAGCGCGGTGCGGATGCGGTTGGCCTCCGCGAGGCGCCGGGCGTCCTCGGCCTCGCCGACCAGGCGCTGGCGGTCGAGTACGACGGCGGCCTGTGCGGCGAAGGCGCCGAGCACGCGGCGGTCCTCGGCGGGCAGCACCCGGCCGGAGAGGGCGACGGCCATGTTCTCGCCGATCGGCATGTCGACGTCGGCGTCCTCGGGCCGGACGACGGGGTGGCTGCCGACCGCGGCCGCCGTGGTCCAGGGGGCGACCTCGTCGGCGCGCTCCAGCAGGGCCACGGAGTCCATGGCGAAGGTCTCGCGGAGCCGTTCGAGCAGGGCGTCGAGGGTGTCCTCGCCGCGCAGGACGCTGCCGGCGAGGAACGAGAGGATCTCGGACTCCGCGCGCAGCCGGGCGGCCTGGTGGGTGCGGCGGGCGGCCAGGTCCACCACGGACGCCACGGAGACGGCGACGCCGACGAAGATGGCGATGGCGACGATGTTCCTCGGGTCGGAGATCGTCAGCTGGTAGAGGGGCGGGGTGAAGAAGTAGTTGAGGAGCAGGGAGCCCACCGCCGCCGACGCGAGCGCGGGCAGCAGCCCGCCCAGCAGGGCCGCCGCCACGGTGCACGTGAGGAACAGCAGCATGTCGTTGGCGAGGCCGAGCTCGGGTACGGCCTGGCTGAGCAGCAGGGTCAGCAGGGCCGGGCCGGCGACGCCGGCGATCCAGCCCCACACGATCCGGGCGCGCCCCAGCCGCGCCCGGCGGGGGACGGGCAGCCCCCGGCCCTTGGCGGCCTCGTCGTGGGTGACGATGTGCACGTCCAGGTCCGGGCCGGACTCGCGGGCGACGGTCGCGCTGACCCCGGGGCCGAACACGTACTGCCAGGAGCGCCGGCGGCTCACACCGAGGACGATCTGCGTCGCGTTGACCCCGCGGGCGAACTCCAGCAGGGCGTCGGAGACGTCGTCCCCTATGACGTGGTGGAAGGTGCCGCCGAGGTCCTCGACCAGGGTGCGCTGGACGGCGAGTTCCTTGGGCGAGGCGGCGGTGAGACCGTCGCTCGCGGCGATGTAGACCGCCAGGACCTCACCGCCGGCGCCCTTCTCGGCCAGGCGCGCGGCCCGGCGGATCAGCGTACGGCCCTCCGGGCCGCCGGTGAGTCCGACGACGATGCGCTCACGTGCCTGCCAGGTCGTGCGGATGTTGTGCTCTCCGCGGTACTCCCGCAGGTACTCGTCGACCCGGTCGGCGGTCCACAGCAGGGCCAGCTCCCGCAGGGCGGTCAGGTTCCCGGGGCGGAAGTAGTTGGACAGGGCCGCGTCGACCTTGTCGGCCTTGTAGACGTTCCCGTGGGCCATGCGCCGGCGCAGGGCCTGCGGCGACATGTCGACCAGCTCGATCTGGTCGGCCCGCCGCACCACCTCGTCGGGGACCGTTTCCCGCTGCCGTACGCCCGTTATCGTCTCGACGACGTCGCCCAGGGACTCCAGGTGCTGGATGTTGACCGTGGAGACCACGTCGATCCCGGCCTGGAGCAGTTCCTCGACGTCCTGCCACCGCTTGGCGTTGCGGGAACCGGGGATGTTGGTGTGGGCGAGCTCGTCCACCAGCGCGACCGCCGGGCGCCGGGCGAGAATCGCGTCGACGTCCATCTCGGCGAACGTGGCGCCCCGGTAGTCGAGGTCCCGTCGTGGCACCAGCTCCAGGCCGTGCAGCATCACCTCCGTACGCGGCCGGCTGTGGTGCTCGACGAAGCCGACGACGCAGTCGGTGCCCCGTTCGACCCTGCGGTGTGCCTCGGAGAGCATCGCGTACGTCTTGCCGACGCCGGGTGCCGAGCCGAGGTAGATACGGAGCTTTCCGCGTCCCATGATCGTGACTCTTCTTCTGTTCAGGGTTCGAAGCGGTAGCCCATGCCCGGCTCGGTGATCAGGTACCGGGGATGCGAGGGATCCGCCTCGAGCTTGCGCCGCAGCTGGGCCATGTAGACGCGAAGGTAGTTGGTGTTCTCACTGTAGGTGGGGCCCCAGACCTCCAGCAGCAGCCGGCTCTGTGTGATCAGGTGACCCGGGTGGGTGACGAGGATCTCCAGCAGGTGCCACTCGGTCGGCGTGAGCCGCACGGTGCGGTCGCCGCGGCGGACCTTCTTCGCGAGCAGGTCGATGGTGAACTCGTCGGTGTCGACCACCGTGACGTCGTCGGCGCTCCGCACCGGCTCCGCCTGTCTGCGCGAGGCGGCCCGCAGCCGGGCCAGCAGCTCGTCCATGCTGAAGGGCTTGGTGACGTAGTCGTCGGCGCCGGCGTCCAGCGCGCGGATCTTGTCCTCGGAGGTGTGCCGGGCGGAGAGCACCACGATCGGGACCCGGCTCCAGCCGCGTACCCCTCTGATGACCTCGATGCCGTCCATGTCGGGCAGCCCGAGGTCGAGGACGATGATGTCGGGTCTGCGTGCGGTGGCCAGCCGCAGTGCCGAGGTGCCGTCGCCGGCCTCGTCGACGTCGAACTTGCGCGCCTGGAGGTTGATCCTCAGCGCGCGGACGAGCTGGGGATCGTCCTCCACCACCAGCACCCGGGTCATCGGTGGGCAGCCTTTCCTTCGTTGTGTGCGCAGCGGTCGGGAACCGGCGGGGTGCGGGAGTCCGCGCGCCGCCGGTTCCCGTTCCGTGCGGGAGGGACGGTCAGTTCTTGGACAGGGCCTTGAGGGCGGTGTTGAGCTCCAGCACGTTGACGCGGGGCTCGCCCATGAAGCCGAGCTGCCGGCCCTCCGTGTGGTCCTTCACCAGCTTTTCGACCTGCTTGACGGACAGTCCGTTCTTCTCGGCCACCCGGTTGATCTGGAGTTCGGCGTACTCAGGGGAGATGTTCGGGTCCAGGCCGGAGCCGGAGGAGGTGACCGCGTCGGCGGGCACGTCCTCGGGCTTGACCTGGTGGCCGGCGGTGGAGTTGTCGGCGACCACGGCCGCCTTGGCGTCCTCGACCAGCTTGACGAGCTCCGGGTTGTCGGCGGCCTTGTTGGTGGCGCCGGAGAGGATCAGCGCGTACTGGGTGTTGACGCTGTTGGCGCCCAGGCCGTTGGAGGGCCGCGGCTGGAACCACTTCAGGTCCGGCTTGGCGGCTTCCTCGGGGTCGTTCGGGTTCTGCTTGGGCAGGTTGTAGCTCTGCCCGATGAGGGCGGAACCGACGACGTGCCCGCTCTTGTCCTTGATCTCCGACCCGTTGGCCTTGTCGTGGAAGAGGGCCTGGGCGATCCCGGTGACGGCGAGCGGGTAGAGCACGCCGCACACGATCGTCAGGACGAGCAGGGCGCGCAGCCCTGCGCCGAGCACGCGTGCCGTGTTGCCTACGGATGTGTTCATGGTCGTTTCTCAGCCGATTCCGGGGATGAGGGAGATGAGCAGGTCGATGAGCTTGATGCCGATGAACGGGGCGATGAGGCCGCCGAGTCCGTAGACGCCGAGGTTGCGGCGGAGCATCTTGTCGGCGCTGGTGGGCTTGTACTGGACGCCCTTGAGGGCGAGCGGCACGAGCGCCACGATGATCAGCGCGTTGAAGATCACCGCGGAGAGGATCGCCGACTCGGGGGACGCGAGCCCCATGATGTTGAGCTTGTCCAGGCCCGGGTAGACCACGGCGAACATGGCCGGGATGATCGCGAAGTACTTGGCGACGTCGTTGGCGATGGAGAAGGTCGTGAGGGCGCCGCGGGTGATGAGGAGCTGCTTGCCGATCTCGACGATCTCGATGAGCTTGGTGGGGTTGGAGTCCAGGTCCACCATGTTCCCGGCCTCCTTGGCGGCCGAGGTGCCCGTGTTCATCGCGACGCCGACGTCGGCCTGGGCCAGGGCGGGGGCGTCGTTCGTCCCGTCACCGGTCATGGCGACGAGCTTGCCGCCGGCCTGTTCCCGCTTGATGAGGGCCATCTTGTCCTCGGGGGTGGCCTCGGCGAGGAAGTCGTCGACGCCGGCCTCTTCCGCGATGGCCTTCGCGGTGAGCGGGTTGTCGCCGGTGATCATGACGGTCTTGATGCCCATGCGGCGCAGCTCGTCGAAGCGGTCGCGCATGCCCTCCTTGACCACGTCCTTGAGGTGGATGACACCCAGGACCCGGGCGCCGTCGGCGTCCTCGACGGCGACCAGCAGCGGGGTGCCGCCGGCCTGGGAGATCGTGTCGGCCAGCGTGCCTGCCTCCTCGGTGACCTCGCCGCCCTGCTCGGTGACCCAGGCGATGACGGAACCGGCCGCGCCCTTGCGGACCTTCCTGCCGTCGACGTCGACGCCCGACATACGGGTCTGGGCGGTGAACTCGATCCACGTGGCGTGGGCGAGCTCGCCCTGGTGCCGTTCGCGCAGGCCGTACTTCTCCTTGGCCAGGACGACGATCGAGCGGCCCTCGGGGGTCTCGTCGGCGAGGGAGGAGAGCTGTGCGGCATCGGCGAGCGCCGCCTGCGTGGTGCCCTTGACGGCGACGAACTCGGCGGCTTGGCGGTTGCCGAGGGTGATGGTGCCGGTCTTGTCGAGCAGCAGCGTGGAGACGTCACCGGCGGCCTCGACGGCACGCCCGGACATGGCCAGGACATTGCGCTGCACCAGGCGGTCCATGCCGGCGATGCCGATGGCCGAGAGCAGGGCGCCGATGGTGGTGGGGATGAGGCAGACCAGCAGGGCGGTCAGCACGATCATCGACTGCTTGGCGCCGGCGTAGATCGCGAAGGGCTGGAGGGTGACGACGGCCAGCAGGAAGACGATGGTGAGGGACGCCAGGAGGATGTTGAGGGCGATCTCGTTGGGGGTCTTCTGCCGGGCGGCGCCCTCGACCAGGTTGATCATGCGGTCGATGAAGGTCTCGCCGGGCTTCGTCGTGATCTTGATGACGACGCGGTCCGAGAGCACCTTCGTGCCACCGGTCACCGCGCTGCGGTCACCGCCGGACTCCCGGATGACGGGGGCGGATTCGCCGGTGATGGCGGACTCGTCCACGGAAGCGACACCCTCGACGACGTCACCGTCGCCGGGAATGACGTCGCCGGCTTCACAGACCACCAGGTCGCCGATCTTCAGATCGGTGCCCGGGACCTGCTCCTCCGTCGTGCCGTCCCCGGCCAGGCGGCGAGCGACGGTGTCGGTCTTGGCCTTGCGCAGGGTGTCGGCCTGGGCCTTGCCGCGGCCCTCGGCGACGGCCTCGGCGAGGTTGGCGAAGATCGTGGTCAGCCACAGCCAGGCGGTGATCGCCCAGCCGAACCAGTCCGTCGGGTCCGTGAGCGCGAGGACGGTGGTGACCACCGAGCCGACCAGGACGACGAACATGACCGGGGACTTGACCATCACCCGGGGGTCGAGCTTGCGGACGGCGTCCGGGAAGGACTTCAGCAGCTGCTTGGGGTCGAACAGCCCGCCGCCGACGCGGCCGGCCTCGGGCTTGTGGCCGGTGGGTACGTCCTGGTGCGGAGCGCGGGTCGGAGTCACGGTCGACATGACGCCCTCCTGCTTCGTGGTGTCGGAGGTCATGACGCCAGTCCTTCGGCGAGCGGTCCGAGCGCGAGCGCGGGGAAGTAGGTCAGACCGGTGATGATGATGATCGTGCCGACGAGCAGGCCGGCGTAGAGGGGCTTGTCGGTGCGCAGGGTGCCCGCCGTCTCCGGTACCGGCTTCTGTTCGGCGAGGGAGCCGGCCAGCGCGAGGACGAACACCATGGGCAGGAAGCGGCCCAGCAGCATCGCGATGCCGATGGTCGAGTTGAACCACTGGGTGTCGGCGTTCAGGCCGCCGAAGGCCGAGCCGTTGTTGTTGGCGCCCGAGGTGTAGGCGTACAGGACCTCGGAGAAGCCGTGCGCCCCGGAGTTGAGCATCGAGTGCGGCGGCGTCGGCAGGGCCATGGCCGCGGCGGTGAAGCAGAGCACGAGCGCCGGGGTGATCAGGATGTAGCAGGCCGCGAACTTGATCTCGCGGGTGCTGATCTTCTTGCCGAGGTACTCGGGGGTGCGGCCGACCATGAGGCCGGCGATGAACACGGCGATGATCGCCATGACGAGCATGCCGTAGAGGCCGGAGCCGACGCCGCCGGGTGCGATCTCGCCGAGCTGCATGCCCAGCAGCTGGATGCCGCCGCCGAGACCGGTGTAGGAGGAGTGGAAGGAGTTGACCGCGCCGGTGGAGGTGAGGGTGGTGGCGACCGAGAAGATCGCCGAGGCGCCGACGCCGAAGCGGGTCTCCTTGCCCTCCATCGCGCCGCCCGCCGCCTGGAGGGCCGGGCCGTGGTGGGCGAACTCGGTCCACATCATGAGCGCGGTGAACCCGAGCCAGATGAGGGCCATCGTCGCGAGGATCGCGTAGCCCTGCCGCAGGTTCCCGACCATGCGGCCGAAGGTCCGGGTCAGGGCGAAGGGGATGACCAGGATCAGGAAGATCTCGAACAGGTTGGAGAAGGGGGTCGGGTTCTCGAACGGGTGGGCGGAGTTGGCGTTGAAGTAGCCGCCGCCGTTCGTGCCGAGTTCCTTGATGACTTCCTGGGACGCGACCGCGCCCCCGTTCCACTGCTGGGTGCCGCCGAGGCCGTGCTCGTTCGAGAACTGACCGACCTCGTGGATCCCGGAGAAGTTCTGGATCGCCCCGCAGGCGACCAGGACCATCGCGCCGATGACGGAGATCGGCAGCAGAATGCGGACGGTGCCGCGCACCAGGTCGGCCCAGAAGTTGCCGAGTTCACCGGTGCGGGACCGGGCGAAGCCCCGTACGAGCGCCACGGCGACGGCCATGCCGACGGCGGCGGAGACGAAGTTCTGCACCGCCAGGCCGCCGGTCTGCACGACGTGGCCCATGGCCTGTTCGCCGGAGTACGACTGCCAGTTGGTGTTCGCCACGAAGGAGGCCGCGGTGTTGAAGGCCTGGTCGGGGTCGATCGACTGGAACCCGAGCGACCCGGGCAGGACGCCCTGGAGCCGCTGGAGGGCGTAGAGGAACAGGACGCTCACCGCGGAGAAGGCGAGGACGCCGCGCAGGTAGGCGGGCCAGCGCATCTCCGTGGCGGGGTTGGCGCCGATGGCCTTGTAGATCCACTTCTCCGGCGCGTAGTGCTTCTCGGAGGAGTAGACCTTGGCCATGTAGTCGCCGAGCGGGCGGTAGGCCAGGGCCAGGGCGGCGATCAGGGCGAGCAGCTGGAGCACACCGGCGATCTGGGGACTCATGTCGGCTCAGAACCTCTCCGGCTTGACGAGGGCGAGGACGAGGTACCCGAGCAGGGCGACGGCGACGAGGAGGCCGACGATGTTCTCGGCAGTCACAGCTTCGCCACCCCCCGGGCGATGAGAGCCACCAGCGCGAAGACCGCGACCGTGGTGACGACGAAGGCCAGATCGGCCATCGTGAGCTCCTGATGAAGTGATGAGATGGAATCGGCCGGACTGGCCGAGACCGAGCAAACCGTGAGGAGCCGACCGCGTTAAGACACCTTGATGAGGTCCATACGGGCGGGCAGGAACCTTTAACGCCGCCCTGACGCCGATCGCCTCGACCTGCCGCGAAGTGCGGCTTTCCTCCCCTCCGGGCCCGTCCGGCGGTGTCGGGGGCGGCGTCGGCGTATGAAGTGCGCGAAGAGTGGCGGGACGGGCGTATGGATCTCGCAAAGACCGCTGGCGGTGGTGGTCCGGTACTCCGACGCTGTCCTCACTTTGCTCACTTCGGAGGAACACGGCGACATGGCCATGCACACAGGAAAAGCGACGGGGGAGCGGCACAGGCTGACCGCCCTACAGGGCCTGGCCGCCCTGTCGCTCGACGCCATGGCCTCCGTGGCCTACGGGCCCGAGTCCATCGTGCTCGTCCTCGCGGCCGCCGGGGCGTACGGCCTCGGCTTCACCCTCCCGGTGACCGTGGCGATCGCCGCGCTGCTGGCCGTGCTGGTGGCCTCCTACCGTCAGGTCATCGCCGCCTTCCCGGAAGGCGGCGGCTCCTACGCCGTGGCCAAGCGGCACCTCGGGCGCCGTACGAGCCTGGTCGCGGCGGCCTCGCTGATCCTCGACTACGTGCTCAACGTGGCCGTCTCCGTCACCGCCGGCGTGGCCGCCCTGACCTCCGCCTTCCCCTCCCTGTACGGGGACCGCGTGTGGATCTGCCTGGGCGTGCTGGTGCTGGTCACCGCCGTCAACCTGCGCGGGGTGGTGGACTCCGCCAAGGCCTTCCTGGTCCCCACCGCCGTCTTCGTCGGCTCCATCCTGGCGATGATCACCGTCGGCCTGTTCCGGGAGGGCCCGGTGTCGACGGAGACCGCCGCCGGGCACGCCTCCGCCCTCGGCGACGGTGCCACCACCGTCGGCGCCCTGCTCCTCCTCAAGGCGTTCGCCGCCGGCTGCTCCGCCCTCACCGGCGTCGAGGCCGTGGCCAACGCGGTGCCGTCCTTCCGGGCCCCCGCCGCCCGTCGGGCCCAGCGCACCGAAGTGGCCCTCGGGGCCCTGCTCGGCGTGATGCTGATCGGCCTGTCCGTCCTCATCGGCCGCTTCCACCTCCAGCCGGTCGAGGGCGTCACCGTCCTCGCGCAGCTCGCCGACGCCTCCTTCGGCCACAACGCCGCCTTCTACGTCGTCCAGTTCGCCACCGTGGTGCTGCTGGCCCTCGCCGCCAACACCTCCTTCGGCGGCCTGCCCGTCCTGATGAGCCTGCTCGCGCGGGACCACTTCCTGCCGCACGTCTTCGCGCTCAAGGCCGACCGGCAGGTCCACCGGCACGGTGTCGTCTGGCTGGCCCTGGTCTCCGCCGTGCTGCTCCTCTTCTCCGGAGGCGACGCCAACTCCCTCGTACCGCTCTTCGCCATCGGCGTCTTCGTCGGCTTCACCATCTGCCAGGTCGGCATGGTCCGGCACTGGGCGCTGGAGCGTCCCGCCGGCTGGCAGGGGAAGGCCGCTCTCAACGGCTTCGGAGGGCTCCTGACGGGCGTCTCCGCGGTCGTGGTGACCTCGACCAAGTTCACGGAGGGCGCCTGGCTGATCGTCGTCGCGCTGCCGCTGCTCGTCCTCGCGTTCGAGAAGGTGCACCGGACGTACGGGCGGATCGGCGAGCGCCTGGAGCTGGGGCGGGTGCCCCAGCCCCCGCGGCGTTCCCGCTCGCTGGTGGTCGTCCCGGTGTCCGGGCTGTCCCTGCTGACGTGCCGGGCGCTGACCGCGGCCCGCTCGCTCGGCGACGAGGTCCTCGCGGTGACCGTCACCCACCCGGCCCCGGAGGACCAGCAGGCCGCCGAGGCGCTGCGCCGCGACTGGGAGCTGTGGAACCCGGGCGTCGAGCTCGTCGAACTCCCCTCGCCGACACGTTCGCTGGGCCGCCCGGTGTCCGGCTACGTCCGCACGCTGGCGGAGCGGCAGCCGGGAGTCCAGGTCACCGTGCTGATCCCGGAGACCGAGCCGGAGCGGCTGTGGCAGCGGCTCCTGCAGAACCAGCGCGGCTCGGTCGTCGCCCACGCCGTACGCCGGGACACCGACGCGGTGATCTGCCGGCTCCGCTTCCGCATCACCGCCGACACCGGACCGGCGCCCGCTGACGCGCCCTTGACGGATGCCTGACGCGTCCCGTGCGCAGGCCATCAAGAAGCTGCCAATTCCCCCTCGGGAAGCCGGTCCCGCCCGCGAAGGGGCGTTAGGTTCCTGTCTGTTGCGCTGCCGGGCCACCGATCCGCATGTGACGGCCGAGGGGGCCCATGAGGGCGCCCGGCAGCGCGCCCATCCTTCCCTTCCTGCCCCTGTCCGCCGGCGTGCGGGCAGGGGCCTCCTGTCGAATCCGCCGAGAAGGTACTTCGATGTCTTCCGCTGCCGCGCAGCACGTTCCCCCGGGTCTCGGGACTCCTCCGCAGCCACCGGCCGCCCGCCCGCCCCGCAAGCGCCCCGGACCGGCGAACATGCTGGAGCCCGGGCAGCTCGCCGCCTCCCTCCGCGAGGCGGTGGCCAAGCTGCACCCGCGCGAACTGATCGGGAAGCCGGTGCTGTTCGTCGTCGCGGTCGGCTCCGTCCTCACCACGCTCTCCGCACTGATCCACCCGTCCGTCTTCACGTGGGTGATCAGCGTCTGGCTGTGGCTGACCGTCCTCTTCGCCAACTTCGCGGAGGCGGTCGCCGAGGGCCGCGGCCGCGCGCAGGCGGCCTCGCTGCGCAAGGCCCGTACGGACACGGTCGCCGTACGGCTGAAGCACTGGACGTACGGGGCGAACCTGCGCACGGCGGAGACCGAGGTGGTCACGCCGGCCGAACTCCAGCCCTTCGACTTCGTCCTCGTCGAGGCGGGGGAACTCGTCCCGGCGGACGGCGACGTCGTCGACGGTGCGGCCATGATCGACGAATCGGCCGTCACCGGCGAGTCCGCCCCCGTCCTGCGGGAGTCGGGCGGCGACCGGTCGGGCGTCACCGGCGGTACGACCGTCCTGTCGGACGCGGTCGTCGTCCGCGTCACCTCGCGGCCCGGCGACAGCTTCATCGACCGGATGATCAATCTGGTCGAGGGCGCCTCCCGGCAGAAGACCCCCAACGAGATCGCGCTGAACATCCTGCTCGCCGCGCTCACCGTCGTCTTCGTCCTGGTCGTCGTCAGCCTCGAACCGATGGCCGCCTATGCGAAGGCCGCCCAGTCGACCACCGTCCTGGTCGCCCTGCTCGTCACCCTGATCCCCACCACCATCGGCGCCCTGCTGTCCGCCATCGGCATCGCCGGCATGGACCGCCTGGTCCAGCGCAACGTCCTGGCCATGTCCGGCCGTGCCGTCGAGGCGGCCGGCGACGTGAACACCCTCCTCCTCGACAAGACCGGCACGATCACGCACGGCAACCGCGAGGCCGTCGATTTCGTCCCGCTGCCGGGCGTCGACCACGGCAGGCTGGCGGACGCCGCCCAGCTGTCCTCCCTCGCCGACGAGACGCCCGAGGGCCGGTCGGTGGTCCGGCTCGCCGCCCAGTACGGTTTCACCCCGCCCGCCGTGCACGAGCTCGCCGGCCCCCGCTTCACCGAGTTCAGCGCCCGCACCCGTATGAGCGGCATCAATCTGAGCTGGGACAACGGCGCCGGACTCGCCATCCGCAAGGGCGCTGCGGCACAGGTCATGGACTGGGTGGCGCAGCGCGGCGGCACGGTCCCGGCGGAGGCCGCGGCCTGGTCCGCGCAGGTGTCGCAGTCGGGCGGGACCCCGCTGCTGGTGGCCGTCCACGACTGGGACGGGCCCCGGGCCCTGGGCATCATCCACCTCAAGGACGTGGTCAAGGAGGGGATCCGGGAGCGGTTCGCGGAGCTGCGCAGCATGGGCATCCGCACGGTCATGGTGACCGGCGACAACGAGCTGACCGCCCGCGCCATCGCCGCCGAGGCAGGCGTCGACGAGTACCTGGCCGAGGCCACCCCCGAGGACAAGATGGCCCTCATCAAGCGGGAGCAGACCGGCGGCCGGCTGGTCGCGATGACGGGCGACGGGACGAACGACGCGCCGGCCCTGGCCCAGGCCGACGTCGGCGTGGCGATGAACACGGGCACCTCGGCCGCCAAGGAGGCCGGGAACATGGTCGACCTGGACTCCAACCCGACCAAGCTCATCGAGATCGTCGAGATCGGCAAGCAGCTCCTGATCACCCGCGGCGCGCTGACCACCTTCTCGATCACCAACGACGTCGCGAAGTACTTCGCGATCATTCCCGCGATGTTCACTTCGGCCTACCCGGGTCTGGAGGCGCTGAACATCATGGGTCTGAGCAGCCCGCAGTCCGCCATCACCTCAGCGATCATCTTCAACGCGCTGATCATCATCGCGCTCATCCCGCTCGCCCTGCGGGGCGTCCGCTACCGGCCGGCCTCTGCCCACGACCTGCTGCGCCGCAACCTCGCCGTCTACGGCCTGGGCGGCCTCGTCCTCCCGTTCGTCGGCATCAAGCTGATCGACCTCGTCGTCTCCCCCTTGCCGGGCCTCGGCTGAGCGGATCCGTGGGCCCTCGGCCGGCTCCAGCGGGAGTACGTGCACTACGCCACCGGAAGGAAGAGCGTTAAAGACGCGTCAGGATTTCGTCAGACGGGGATATGGACGTATTGGCTGACTGTCCGGTGCGTACGCTGGCTCAGCCGTCGAGGTCGATGGCTGAAACCATGCCGTATGACAGGAGCGCCCCACGATGGCCACCCCTGCCCGCACCTCGCGCCTGCGCGCGTGGCTGCTGGAAGGCTTGACCGACCAGCGCCACAAGCAGCAGCAGCACCCCGAGACCGCGCACGAGGGGCGCCCCTGGTGGCGGGTCATGTGCCTGACCGGTCTCGACTACTTCTCGACCCTCGGTTACCAGCCGGGCATCGCCGCCCTCGCGGCCGGTCTGCTCTCGCCGCTGGCGACGATCGTGCTGGTGGTGCTGACCCTGCTGGGGGCGCTGCCCGTCTACCGCCGGGTCGCGGAGGAGAGCCCGCGCGGCGAGGGCTCGATCGCCATGCTGGAGCGGCTGCTGTCGTTCTGGAAGGGCAAGCTGTTCGTCCTGACCCTGCTGGGCTTCGCGGCCACCGACTTCCTGATCACGATCACCCTGTCGGCGGCCGACGCGACCGCGCACCTGGTCGAGAACCCGCACCTGACGAGCACGCTCAACGGCCACCAGGTGCTCATCACCCTGATCCTGATCGCCCTGCTCGGCGCGGTGTTCCTCAAGGGCTTCAGCGAGGCCATCGGGGTGGCCGTGGCGCTGGTCTTCTCGTACCTCGCGCTGAACGTCGTCGTCATCGGGGTCGGCCTGTGGAAGGTCATCAACGAGCCGCACGTGATCACCGACTGGAAACAGGCGCTGGTCACCGAGCACGGCAACGTGTTCATGATGATCGCCATCGCGCTCGTCGTCTTCCCCAAGCTGGCCCTCGGCCTGTCCGGGTTCGAGACCGGGGTCGCGGTCATGCCGCACGTCGAGGGCTCCCCCGACGACACGGAGGAGAACCCCGCCGGCCGGATCCGGGGTACGAAGAAGCTGCTGACCGCGGCCGCCGTGATCATGAGCGTCTTCCTCATCACCAGCAGCTTCGTCACCACGCTGCTGATCCCCGCCGACCAGTTCAAGGCGGGCGGCGAGGCCAACGGCCGCGCCCTCGCGTACCTGGCGCACGAGTACCTGGGCTCCGCCTTCGGCACGGTCTACGACGTCTCGACGATCCTCATCCTGTGGTTCGCGGGCTCCTCCGCCATGGCCGGCCTGCTCAACCTGATGCCCCGCTACCTGCCCCGCTACGGCATGGCCCCGCACTGGGCACGCGCCCTGCGCCCGATGGTCATCGTCTTCACGCTGATCGCGTTCCTGGTCACCTGGCTGTTCAACGCCGACGTGGACGCCCAGGGCGGCGCCTACGCCACCGGTGTCCTCGTCCTGATCACCTCGGCGGCCGTCGCCGTGACCATCGCCGCCCGCAAGGCCGGCGAACGCGGCTGGACCATCGGCTTCGGCCTCATCTCCGCCGTCTTCATCTACACCACCGCGGTCAACGTGGTCGAGCGCCCCGACGGCGTGAAGATCGGCGCCTGCTTCATCGCCGGCATCATGGCCCTCTCCCTGCTCTCCCGCCTCGCCCGCGTCTTCGAGCTGCGGGTCACGCACATCGAGCTCGACGACATGGCCGAGCGGTTCATCCGCGACACCGCCAACCGGACGATCCGCTTCATCGCCAACGAGCCGGACAACAGGGACATTGAGGAGTACCGGCAGAAGAAGGCGCAGATCCGCGCGGACAACGACATCCCGTCCGAGGACGACGTCATGTTCGTCGAGGTCACCGTCCTGGACGCGTCCGAGTTCGAGTCCGGGATGCGGGTGCGCGGCGAGGTGCTGCACGACCGCTACCGGGTCCTGACCCTGGAGAGCTCCAGCATCCCCAACGCCCTGGCCGCGCTGCTCCTCCACGTCCGGGACGAGACGGGACAGCGCCCGCACATCTACTTCGAGTGGACCGAGGGCAACCCGATGGCCAACTTCCTGCGGTTCTTCCTCTTCGGCCAGGGCGAGGTCGCCCCCGTCACCCGCGAGGTCATCCGCGAGGCCGAACCCGACCGCTCCCGCCGCCCCCACGTCCACGCCGGCTGACCCGTACAGGACGACTGAGGCCGGCCCCACGAAGGCCCCGACCGCACCGCGGCCGGGGCCTTCGTCCGATGAGCGGCCTGCGTGTCCCTATGGCCGGAGCATGGACGTCATCGGCGACTGCGGCGGGGTCAGGCCCGGCAGCAGCCAGGGCTGGAAGAGGGCCAGTACCGCGAGCGCGAGGAAGGCGATGCCGATGGCCGCCGAGAAGACGGGGCCCAGTCGCCACAGCTTCTCCACGAAGATCACCACGGCCACCGCGGCCATGGCCAGGACGTTCATGACGCCGAGCGGGACGAGGACGACCATCAGTCCCCAGCAGCAGCCGACGCAGTACGCCCCGTGGTGGGCCCCGACCCGCAGGTCCCGGACCACGGGCCGGAAGCCGGCGTAGCGCACGAGCTGGCCCATGGGGCTGCGGCAGTGCCGCAGGCAGAGGTTCTTCAGCGGGCTGAACTGGTACAGCCCGGCGACCAGGAAGGCTCCGGCGCCGATCCAGCGCCCGGCGCCCGGGTGGTCGTCGACCACGGCCGCGGTCGCGGCGAGGAGCCCGTAGGCGATCAGGCCGAAGACCGTCCAGGCCAGGAGGTACCCGGCCACGAACTGGGCGGTGCGGGCCGCGCGGACGGCTCCGGCCGACTGGCGGCCGATGCCCCGGGCCCAGGTGATGGCCACCGGGGCCACCGACGGGAACATCATGGCGATCATCATGACCAGCCACAGCAGCAGGAACAGCGGGATGCCCATCCCCATGGTTCCCGGTTCCACCCCCATGTCACGGGCCTGGTCGACGACCAGCGCCCAGGCGATCAGCGCGATCAGCCCCATCAGGGACCAGGCGAACGCCAGCTGCCGGACCGACAGCAGGTTCGCCGGACGCAGGGGCGGTGACAGGGCCTTCCGGTCGAGGCGCACGCTTCCAGCACACCACAGCGGACCTGCGCGTGCGCGCGGACCAGACCCTGCCGGGCGGCCGTGGCGGGCGGATAATCGAGGTGCAGGCCTGTACCCGGTCACGAGGAGGCAGGGAGATGTCCGAGACGACGGCGGCCGTGCCCAGGTGGCACGCGGCGGGCGACTGGTTCGACACCTGTAAGTGCAACGTGCCGTGCCCCTGCTCGTTCGCGCAGCTGCCCACCTACGGCGATTGCGAGGGCATCCTCGCCTGGCACATCCGCGAGGGACGGTACGGAGACGTACCGCTGGACGGCCTCAACGTGCTGATGCTGGGCTCCTTCGTGGGCAACGTATGGGCCGAGCACTCCGACGCGTACGCGGCGGTCTTCGTCGACGAGCGCGCCGACGACGCACAGCGCGAAGCGCTCCAGATGATCTTCGGTGGGCAGGCGGGCAGCTGGCCGGCCGAGATGGTGAGCATGATGGGCGCGGAGATGCGCGGTATGGAGTTCGCCCCCATCGAGGTGGAGGTCGCCGACGACCTCTCCAGCTGGCGGGCCGTGGTTCCCGGCCGGGTCGAGGCGGGCGCGCAGGCACTCACCGGCCCCACCACACCGGAGGGCGCCCGCGTGCAGTCGACCAATCTGCCGGGTGCCGAGACCGGACCGGGCCAGGTCGCGACCTGGGGCCGCGCGACGGCGGACCGCGCCGACGCCTACGGCTTCCAGTGGAGCCGGGAAGGCCAGTCCAGCAAGCACATCACCTTCGACTGGACCGGGCCGGACTAGCCCCAGCCCGACAGGCCCCCGAACCCGCCCGGCGGCGCGGGTCTGCGAGCCGGGCGACGCGCTTGGCGAAGACCATCGCGGTGACGGAACCGGTGACGACGCCGACGGCGAGCTTGTGGGTGGCGACCACGCACACCACGGTGACCGCCATGACGGTGATCTCGCCCGCGGGCATCCGCCTCGTCAACGGGAACCGAGGCGCTGCGGCCGGGGCGCTGTACGGTCCTCGGCCCGGTTGGCCCGGAGCCGGCGTCGGACCAGGGCCGTCACGAGGACGAGCGCGGCCGCGGCGCCGTAGGCGAGGCTGCTCAGCGCCGGCCGGTAGCCGAGGGACGGGCCGAGGACGTAGACGGCGGCGCCCGCGAGCGCCACGCCCAGCCATTCCCCGCGTCCGTCGAGGGCGACGAGGGCGACCGGGAGGAGGGCGTACCAGGAGTAGCCGGGCGTGAGGAGGACGAACGCCCAGCCGGTGACCGTCAGGGCGCCGCTCCACGGGCGCCCCGGGTCCCCGCGCCACATCACGAACAGACAGATGCCGGCGATGACGGCGGCCAGCACTGGCAACGCCCAGGCGTCGGGCAGGACCAGGCGCAGGAGCGCGTAGCGGGCACCGGCCGAGGCGTCCCCGTAGCCCTCCTCCCGCACGTAGCCGCCGAGGTAGCCGAAGACCGAGCCGTGCGAGAGGAGGACGTAGGGGAGGTAGGAGAGCGCGGCGAAGGCCGCGGCGGGCAGCAGCACGGCGGCCGCGTCGCGGACGCGCCGGACCCCGGACAGGGCGCCGGGCAGGACGACGGCCGGCATCAGCTTGGTGGCGATGGCGGCGCCGATCAGCACCCCGCCAGCCGCCCGCCGGTCCAGGGCGCGGGAGGCGACGAGGCCGAGTCCGGCGACCGCCAGGAGCACGCCCAGGACGTCGGCGTGGGCGTTGCCGACCGCTTCCACGGGAACGGCCGGGCACCAGGCCCAGTACGCGGCCCTGCGGAGGTCGTCGCCGCGCCGCCGGAGGATCAGCAGGAGCGTGCCGGTGACGCCGAGCGAGATCAGGCCGGCACCCGCCTGGAGCGGCTTGTGCCGGGCGCCGGAGGGGGAGAGCCGGTCGACGGCCAGGAAGTACGCCTCGGCGACGGGCGGGTAGATCGTATGGACGGCGGGCCTGTTGATGCGGGTGCAGCGCCGGGTGCCGTCGGCGGACGGGATCGGCGCGAGGTCCGGGCCCGCGCAGGCGGCGCCGGTGGGGAAGAGCCAGGGGTCGCGCAGCCGGGCGAGCGCCGGGTCCTGCGGGGCGTGGTCGTACGGGGAGACACCGGCGGACTGGACGCGGCCGTCCCAGGCGTAGCGGTAGGAGTCGGTGCTGGTCCGCGGCGGTCCGGCCAGTCCGGCCACCGTGACCGCCACGGCCCCGGCCACGACCAGCCGTCCGACCTGGCGGCCCGGGACCCGGCGCAGCGCCAGCAGGGCCACGGCGAAGAGCGCCCAGCCGGCCGCGTACCACCGGAACAGCCCGTCGGGGTCTTCGAAGCCCCCGTACCGGACGGTGAGGACGAGGACCGTCGTGAGCGCGGCGAGGGCCAGGACGCTGGCGGCGAGAGCGGCGCGGGGGGCGCGGGCGGTGAGGGGCTTCACCCGGGGAAGCGTTCCAGGAATCGGCGCCCGAAGGCGGCCCGCGCCGTGGGCGTCCGCGTTTCGTAAGGTGTTCCGGCCCCCTGCACGCGCCCGGTCGGCGGTGTGATGGGGGGCATGCGTCTCACCCTGCCCCCAGGGCCGCCCGTGACCTTCAAGGCGCGCCTGCACGATGCCCGTACCGCGACCGCGATCGGCCGATGGCTCGGCCTGTCCCTGGCCGTCTGCTTCGCGACCGGTGTCGTGAGCCACTGCCTCCAGCACCCGCCGGGATGGCTGGCCGACCGGCTGCCGAGCCGCCCGTACTGGGGCTACCGGCTCACCCAGGGCCTCCACGTGGCGTCCGGGATCGCCGCGGTCCCGCTGCTGCTCGCGAAGCTCTGGGCGGTCTACCCCCGGTTGTTCGCCTGGCCTCCGGTGCGGTCGGCCCTCCACGCCCTGGAGCGGATCTCCGTGGCCGTCCTCGTCGCCGCCGGACTGTTCGAGCTGTTCACCGGTCTGCTGAACACCTTCCAGTGGTACCCCTGGCCCTTCGACTTCGTCGCCGTGCACTACGCCGTCGCCTGGCTGCTGCTGGGCTCCCTGGTCCTGCACGTCGCCGTGCAATGGCCGCGCGTCCGGGCCCACTTCACCCTCCGTTCCCCCGGAACCCTGGCCCTGCCCGAGGCCGACGGGCCGGACCGGCGACAGCTCCTCCTCGGCGTCTCGGCCGCCGTCGGGGCGGTGACGCTGACCACCGTGGGACAGTCCGTGACCGCGCTCGGCCCGCTGGACCTGTTCGGCCCGCGCAGCCCCGCCCACGGACTCCAGGGCCTGCCCGTGAACCGGACCGCCGCCGCCGCGGGCGTCACCCGGGCCTCCCTGGCCGGCTGGCGGCTCACCGTGGACGGGCCCCGGCCGTTCACCCTGACGCTGGACGAGCTGCGCGCCCTGCCCCAGCACGAGGTCACCCTGCCCATCGCCTGCGTCGAGGGCTGGAGCAAGTCCGCCCGCTGGACCGGGGTACGGGTACGCGACCTCCTGGAACGCGCGGGCGGCGGCCCGGGATCGCGGGCCCGCGTGGAATCCCTCGAAGCGGCGGGCGCCTACCGGGTGACGGACATGGGCCGGCACTACGCCCAGGACCCGCTCACGCTCCTCGCGCTGCGCCTGAACGGCGAGGAGCTGTCCCTGGACCACGGCTACCCGGCCCGCGTCATCGCCCCGAACCGGCCCGGCGTCCTGCAGACCAAGTGGGTCGGCCGGCTGGAGGTCGTGTGAAAGGCTTCCGCTTCGTGCTGGGCGCGTTCGGGCTGACGCTCGCGGGCTGGGGCGGATGGCTGCTGCTCCGGCAGCCCGGGCCGTGGCGGATCGCCGTCTGGCTCGGGGGAGCGGTCGTGGTGCACGACGCCCTCGTCGCGCCGCTCGTGCTCGCGATCGCCGCCCTCGCCGCCGCGGCGGGACTGCGCCTGCGCGGGGTACCGCGCGGGGCCCTCCTCGTCGCGGGCTCCCTGACCGCGATCGCCCTGCCACCGCTCCTGCGTCCCGGCGGGGTGGCCAACCCCACCGTCCTGCCGCTCGACTACCTGCGCAACTGGCTGCTCGCCATGGCGGCCGTCGCGCTGCTCACCGCCGTCGGCGCCGGTGCGCGCGCCGTGCTGCGCACGATGGGCCGGAGGGCCTGACCGGAGCATCGCGCGCAGAGACCGCCGGGGTGGGATCCGCGGACGTACGGATCCCACCCCGGCGGCTCCGCCGCGCGGAAACCGTCAGCGGGTCAGATGGACGAAGTGCCGGCCCGCCGCCTGCCAGGTGTCGTACGGGGTCCAGCCCGCGGCCCGCGCCTCGGCGCACAGGGCCAGGCTGCCGAGCCGCGCCCACCGGAAGGACGCTCCACGGCCCCCGCTCCCGTCCTCGACGTGCACCTCGACGCGCTCGTCCACGTCGGCGCCGGCCGCCTCCACCAGCAGGGAGCCGCCGGGCGCGGCCAGTTCGGCGGCCCGGCGCAGCAGGGCGGCGGGGTCCCCGCCGATGCCGATGTTGCCGTCGATCAGCAGGACCGTGCCCCAGCCGCCCTCTCCGGGCAGCGGTTCGAAGACCGACCGGCACAGCGCGCTGCCACCCGCCCGCACGGTACGGGCGACCGCCTCGGGGGTGACGTCCACGCCCAGTGCCGTGCGCCCGAGCCGGGCCAGGGCCGCGACCAGCCGGCCCGGTCCGCAGCCGACGTCGAGGACGGGGCCGCCGCACCGGGCCAGGACGGTCAGGTCGGCGGCGTCGGGCTCCGCACACCACCGCTCGACGTCGAGCGGCAGCAGCCAGCCGTCGTGACGGCGGAGGTAGAGCGGGCCCCGGCCCACGCGCAGCGCGTCGGCGTACGGGTCGGCCCGCCAGGCGCGGGTGGCCGGTCCGGTGAGCCGGGCGGTCATCGGGCCACCGCGCACAGGCCGCCGTACAGGGCGGCGAAACGGGTCCGCGGTGCGGCCGCGGCGACCCGGGCCGCGTCGGCGGGGGTGTCCACGTCGCACAGCTCCGGCAGGTCCCGTACGGCCAGCCCCGCGTCGGTGAGCCGGCGCCGCTGCACCTCACCGGTGTGCGCCACCGACATGGGGACGCCGATCAGCAGCGCCGGGTCGGGGTCCGCCAGGCCCAGCGCCCAGAACCCCCCGTCGTCGGCGGGCCCGAACCAGGCGTCCGCCGTGGTGAAGTCGAGCCCCGGCGCGAGGAGGGCCGCGGTGACCTGCGGGGTGTCCATGCCGATGAGCAGCGCCGGCCCGTCGGCCAGCGCGAAGGCGGCGGCCAGCCGGACGTCCAGACCGCCCGTACCCTGCGGGACGACCTCGATCCCCTCCGGCACCCAGGGCCCCGGCTCCCCGTCGAGGACCAGGACCCGGCGCCGGGCCGGTGCGGCCAGGACCGCCGACAGGGTGTCCCGGAGCGATGCGAGCGCCAGGTCCGCCGCCTGCTGCGGGGTGAACGCCGGGGTCAGCCGGGTCTTCACGCGGCCCGCGACGGGGGCCTTGGCGATGACCAGGAGGGTGCTCATGCGCAGGCCCCCTCGGCGGGCGCGCGCCCGGTGCGCGGCGGCTCGGCCAGGACCCGCCGCATGTCGCGCACGGCGTGCCAGGTACCCCGCCAGGTGCCGGTGACCTTGGACTTCCCGGACCGGGGCAGGTAGGGGACGTCCGTCTCCGCGACCCGCCAGCCCGCGTCGGCTGCGCGGACGACCATCTGGAGGGGGTAGCCGCTGCGCCGGTCCGTCAGCTCCAGGCCGAGCAGGGCCTCGCGGCGCGCGACCCGCATCGGGCCGAGGTCGTGCAGGCGCAGCCCGGTCCGGCGGCGCAGCATCCGGGCCAGCGCGAGGTTCCCCGCGCGGGCGTGCGCCGGCCACACGCCGCGTTCCCGCGGCCGGCGCCGGCCGAGCAGCAGGTCGGCCTCGC